>LNZR01000044.1 GCA_002007365.1 Epulopiscium sp. Nele67-Bin005
CTTTTTGTGCAGGCCTCGACAGCATAAAAGAATGTAGATTTTTATTAAATTACGGCGACTCATTTAATGATATTAGTACAATGGCTCATGAAATCGGGCATGGTTTCCACAACTGGACTGTAAAAGATGACTCATATTTAAACAGCCATTATCCAATGCCACTTGCAGAAACAGCTTCTATTTTATCAGAAACTATTGTATCCAAGGCAGGCTTAAATACAACTACTAACAAAGATGAAAAAATTTCAATATTAGAAACTGAACTTAGTGGAAGCACTCAAGTTATCATTGATATTTATTCAAGATTTATATTTGAAAGCGCATTTTTTGAAAAACGCAAAGAAGGCTTCGTATCAGTAGAAACAATCAAACAACTTATGATTGATGCACAAAAACAAACTTACGGAGATGGACTTGACCCTAACTATTTACACCCATATATGTGGACATGGAAACCACACTATTATAACGCACACTACAACTTCTATAACTTCCCATATGCATTTGGGCTACTTTTTGCAAAGGGACTATACGCAAAATACTTGCAATCACCAGATACATTCCCAGCAGAGTATGAAAAATTACTATCTGTAACAGGAAAAATGGATATAGAAGATGTGACTGAAACTATTGGTATTACATTAGATAAAGCATTTTGGAAAGACTCACTTTCTATTATTGAAAAAGAAATTGAAGAGTTTATTAATTTAGTATAATTTTAAAGCCATATACCAACTTTTGGTGTATGGCTATTTTATCGCTTTAGCAATTTCAAGGGCTATATATTGCAACACATCTACAACTACAGAATTCCCAAACTGCTTATAAGCCTGCGAATTACTCACCACAATTTTATAATTTTTTGGGTATCCCATTAAGTTAGCACACTCTACAGGGTGCAATTTTCTAGTTTTATTATTTATATAGTATCCTCCAGTTTTCGCAAAAACTCCACCTCCATTAGCAGATAACGTTATTGCAACCCCTTTAGTACTATACACTCTCTCACCCTGACCACCCTTATTTACCATTCCCAAACGGATTGGCTTATTACCAAAAACGTTATCCTCCTTAGTTAAAACCAAGTCTGGTCGGTCTACATATAAACCAGACACTATATTTTCATCATTAACCAAAAAATCATTAACATATTTCGTTAATGGAATTGGATTTGGAAAATTAAACTCAGATTTCAAAATATCATTTCTAAATGCCACCATGTAAATTCGCTCCCTCTTTTGAGGTATACCATAATTTGCAGCATTCAAAACTTTATAATCAAAACTATACCCAAGTTCAAATAATGTATTACGCACAACTTCCAGAGTCCTACCCCCATCATGTGTAGCAAAATTTTTCACATTTTCCATAAATACAATTTTAGGATTTTTCTCCTTTATAATACGTGCAACATCAAAAAATAAAGTACCTCTACTATCTGTAAAACCTAGCTTTTTGCCACTAATCGAAAATGCCTGACAAGGAAACCCTGCACACAAAATATCATGGTTTGGAATTAACTTTTCATCAACTTTTGTAATATCATCGTCTGGCATCTCTCCAAAATTTGCAAAATAAGTTTGCTTTGAATACTTATCCCACTCATTTGAGTATACACATTTTGCCCCCAACGAACTTAGTGCCAATCGAAATCCCCCAATGCCTGCAAATAGGTCGATAAACGTTAAATTATCTAGGGGTTTTGTTATTATTTGTATCATATTTTTCCTCCGTTAAACCAAAAATAGAGCTTTGATATTATATCAAAACCCTACTTATTCTATATCTAGTTTGAGTAATAATCAACCAAAACTTTAACTTAATACAAAGATTAAATTCCATAATTTGCTCCTCATATGTTTAAAATTTATATACCGTTATATCTTATTCCCAATTATTACCACAAAATTTGAATTCTAATCAAACTATATACAAAGTTATTTTAATTTTTTATTTTAGTGAACGAATAATTCCTAATGGAAATCCACAGTTACTACATTTCTCTTTAAGTACAAAAATTTTTGTATTACACTTTGGGCATCTTTCAAATCGTACAAAATCTCTCATCTTTGCCTCCTAAATCCACTGCTCCAGTTTTTCCACTGCATCTTCCAAAGCTTGTTCATAAATTAATCTTGTCAAAATATTTAGCTCCATGCTTTCTAATTCCTCATACTCTAACAAAATATCTTGTAAATACTCCTCGGCAGTATCAAAAACTTGTTGCTTAACTCTTCTTAACTTTTTTACTTCTTCATGTGATTTTGCAACTTCAGCCAAAATTTCATCTAATCTTCCATCAATATTTATAGTTGTTTTCAAAACTTTATTTAGGTCTACCATATTGTTTTCTCCTTCAAGTTTTATAATTTTATTATAGCGAGCTGGGGTGACAACTATTGTCATTACAAAAATTTACTTTGAAAAATTATATTTTTTCATTAAATTTATTTCATTGATTAAAATTTCTTATAATGTTATTATAAATTTATTGAGTGACAATTACTGTCCTTTCAAGAAAATATTATTAATTTATTTTAGGAGAAAAAATTATGAGCAAAACTGCAAAAGCTGAACGACTTTTAACACTCTATCACAAACTTCTTAATGACGAAAAAATAGACAAACATGAATTTTTGCAAGAAAACCACATTGATGCTCGGACTTTTGCAAGAGATATTGCTTTTATTAAATGCTTTTTGGCTGAGGTCATGGCAACTAGCGAAGTTATTTTGGATAAAGAAGATGGATATTATATGACTGGGTATAATAAGATAAAATTTCCTAGTTCTGCAATTTTTGGAGTTATGAGAATTTTAATTGCTAGTCGAGCATTTTCTAAAGATGAAATTAGAAGTTTACTAGATATTTTAATTCGCTCTACCCCTGTTTATGGTCAATATAATTTGACACAAAATGTTATTGATGAACTAACTTATTATCAACCTTTAGAACACGTTTTAAAAACCTCCATTAATAAAGAAGAAACTCATACATTTTTGGATAAAGTTTGGGAGATTGAACAAATAATCTGGAAAAAACAAAAGCTAAAAATCAACTATACTCGTGCTAATGGAGTAACTGTAGACCTAACTGTAATTCCATTATCTATCATGTTTTCAGCATTTTATTTTTATGTTGTTTGTTATGTTGACAATGATAACTTTAATAATGGAATTTTGAAAACTAGTCAATTCCGAATTGATAGGATTAATAATTTTAGTATTGATGAAAAATGTGCGAATACAGAAATTTATTCACCAATTTACCTTAGCAACATCAAAAATAAACTACAATATATGCAAGGTGGAGAGAATATTACTATTACGTTTAAATTTTGGGGTCCATCAGTTGAGGCTATTAAGGATATATTCCCTGACTCTAAAATTATTGGACAAGATGGGGAGAAGTATATAGTTGAGGCTAGAGTTTTAAATAAAAGTGCTAAGATGTGGATTTTGAGTCAGGCACAATATTTGGAAGTGCTTACCCCTACAGAATTTAGAGAAGATATCAAAAAAACAATAGCTAAAATGTTATCTAACTACTAATTATTTCTGATTTACAACAATATCAACATATTAATTTTTGACAATAAAAAGGAGTCCTATCATCTATAGATAGTACTCCTTTTTAAATTAACTTTATTCGATGTGATATAAATTCATAAATCTAGTTATCATTGCACACATCTCAGCTCTTGTAGCAAATTTTTGTGGCTCTAATTCATCTTTTAGATTGCCGTCCAAAATCTTTTCATTAACTGCCCAGTTCATAGCATTTTTTGCCCATGTAATTTGGTCTGCATCTACAAAAGTAGAAATTCCAGTCCCTACACTTTGTGGCTTTCCAGCAAGATTATATAACATTGTAGCTAATTGTTCACGTGTTACATCTGCATTTGGTTCAAATTCACCATCTGGAAACCCTTCTACAATCCCACTTTTTACTGCCCAACCTACTGCTCCTGCATACCAAGCTGATGAACTTACATCGCTAAATGTTGAAGATTGGTCATTAGTACCGTTTTCTAAACGTTGTAAAATAGTTACGACTTCAGCTCTTGTTACATCTTTTTCTGGTGCAAAAGTGTTATTTGTATATCCATCTACCAAATTGTTAACATACAAATTCATAACATCATAATAAAACCATTCTGTATCACTAATATCTGTAAATGGGTTTGTTACTACAGTTATTGGAGGCAATGTCCCCTCATCAATTGCTGGATTTGGTGTCAAATCATACTTTAAGGCCTGTAATTGCTCCTCCAATTTTTGTTGTGCTTCCTTAAATTGTGCAACATAAATAATTATTGGACTCTCAATCAATTCTTCACCATCAACAATTACATTGTTTATCGTAACTTTACCCTCTATTGTAACATTTAAATTTACAGATATATTTTCGCTTATTGGAAGTAGTGTAGAAATTTGTTCAGCAATTCCAACTTTTAAGGCGTTTGCAATTATCAAAGTGTTATATTGAGCATCTTCACCAGCTAATTCTATCAATTTTGTTGCTGTTAAATCATCAATCCAAGATGCTGAAAAAGACTCAGTTACTGCCATTGTTGGGATTATTGCATTAGGTGCTACCAAAGACGCTGACAAAATTCCTACCACTACTTTTATTTTATTATTCATTATACACTCTCCTAAAGTTTAAATTAGCGTTATATATCTACTAATAATTGCACAAATTTCTGCTCGAGTAATGTTACCTTTTGGATTAAGATTATTTTGCTCACCCTGAATAATTCCAATATTAACTGCCCAATCCATTGCATCTTTTGCCCATGTAATTTGGTCTGCATCTGCAAAAGTCGAAATTCCACCCCCTAAACTTTGTGGTTTTCCTGAAAATCTATACAACATAGCAACTAATTGCTCACGTGTTACAGGTGCATTTGGCTCAAATTCTTCATCTGGAAATCCTTCTATAACACCACTTCTTATTGCCCAACCTACTGCCCCAGCATACCAACTATCTACATCAATATCGCTAAATTCAGCACTCGCAATTTCTGCATCAAAAAGTGGAAGTGTTTCAGAAACACCCAAATGAGATAACCTCTCCAAAATCATTATTACTTGTGAACGTGTAGCTTCTTCTTGTGGAGCAAATATGTAATCCCCATATCCTCCCACCAAATTATTTACATACAAATCCATTACATAATTATAATACCAATCTTGCTTACTAATATCTTTAAAATAATTAGTATATTTTGCACCCTTCAAAGTTTTGTCAAACTGTTCAACATACCAAGTTAATAACGGTTCATCTGGTACTGGGCGTATATCAAGACTTTCTCCAAAATCTCCATTATAAATATTCATTCCTTTAAATGATACTTCCCCATTATATGCAACGTCCATATAAACTGTTTGTGCATTATATGGAATTTGTTTCCAACAACTTGATATCCCTTCTAAAGATTTTTGTTGTAAAGTTTGTTGAATAATCAAAGTACTATACTCTGAATTTTCACCAACCATAGTGGCTAATTCATCACTTGTTAAACTGTTAATCCACTCAAAAGATTGTGCCAAAGCTCTATCATCATCTAAAAAATATGTGCCATCTGCTGAAATTTCATATATTGCCCGTAAAATTGTATCAATCTCTGGTTTGTTAAGACCTCCAATGTATAAATTATCTAAGTAATATTCAAACTGAAGCCTTGTCATGCCTGTTCCTAAATAGCTATCCTCAGCAGATGGAGAATTTGCTTGTAATACTGGCATCGAAAGTAAATATACTGATAAAATTCCTGTTAATAATGGTATTTTTCTTTGCATAAGTTCACCGTCCTTTAAAACCATGATAGTTTATTATATTCAGTACGGATTGTCTGAAATGCAAAAATTCCCCTACCCCAAAACAAAGGAGTATGGGAAAAAATTTATTCATATAAACTCATATATCTACTTACCATCTCACAAGCTTCAGCTCTTTTTACAAAAGACTTTGAATTTAACATTTCATCACCAATAATACCAACATTCACTGCCCAATCTAGTGCATCTTTGACTTCTTCTTGAACATCAAAAATGGAAACTCCATCTCCTGAGCTTGTCGGCTCTTTGGCAAATCGATACAATATTACAGCTACCTCTTCTAAAGTTATTTCTAAATTTGGTCTAAATGTTCCATCATCAAACCCTTTTATAATCTCACTTTTTATCCCCCAACCTACAGTTCCAGCATACCAATCATCAAACTGAATATCTAAAAATGATTGTTCAGCCAATAAGGCATCTAAAAAATGAATATTTGAAGTAACCCCCAAATTTGTAAGCCTATCCAAAATTACTATTAATTGTGCACGGGTAGTATTATCAAATGGTCTAAATGTGTTATTTGTAAAACCTTCTACTAAGTTATTAGTATACAAATCCATTACATATTTATAAAACCAATCATCTTCTTGAACATCAAAAAATGGATTGCTACTTTCTTCCTCACAATAACATTGTTCAAACTGAGGGATATACCAATTTATAAGTTTAGTTTCTTCGCTACTTCTAATGTATAAATATCTATCTTCCTCTAACCCATAAATTTGTAATCCAGAAATCGAAACGATGCCATCTTGCAAAGTTAGTCCAATCATTGATGGTTGCCAATTGTTGTTTATGAGTGGATTAGCTGGCCACACTACTTTAATTTGGTCTAGTAAACTTTGTACTAAAGTTTGCTCAATAATTAATGCATTAAATTCCACATCTGTCGCCACTAAATCTACCAAATCTTGCGCACTTAGCGAATGGATACACTCAAACGCCTTAGATATTAGCTGAGAATACAATAAGTCGCTATTATCTTGTACTTCTTGAGGCGTTAATTTATATGATTTTTGCAAATATCGTGCAAATTCTTCTAAATCTAATTTACCATAGAAAAAATCTTCTGCTTGCGACATAATTTGAGCTATATTTTCAGTTTTATAACCATCTTTAGTACAAAAATTTTGTGTAGTTAATCCCATAAAATCACCCTCGTTTAATTATATACTTCAGTATATTCATAATCGCATTAAATTGTTAGTATATAACAAAAATAACTTTTATATGAAAGCTTTTTGTAACCGAAAATATAACAGTGAATTTAGTTTGGAAATGACTCGCTCAGTTGCTGAATATTTAAAAACATTTAAATAAGACAAAAAACTCTTTCATAACATAAATTAACTCATGCTTATTTTAGCATGAGTTTTTTGTTGTATTTTGGTTAAATCTTTTATCGAAATTAATCTTTTTATGTTGACTTAAAACAGTTTCTGAGATATAATATTGCTAATGTATCACAAAATTTTACAATTTAACTAAATTAGAAAGGGACAGTATATGAAAAAATCTTTGAAAATAGCTTTAATTATCGCCAAATCAGCCAACCCTAAACAGATGTATAAAGAATATCCTTTAGGCATCGGATACATAGGAACTGTATTAAAAAATGCTAATCATATCGTAAGAATTTTTGATCAGTCTATAGAATTTCAAGATAATACTAAATTATTAAAGGAACTTTTAAACTTTTCTCCTGATGTAATCGGATTTTCTATTATGACATCTAACTACACTAATTCTATCAAAATATTAGAAATGATTAAGTATAATAATTTACAATCTATCAACTTTGCAGGTGGTGTCCACCCTACATTATTCGCTAAAGAATGTGTTGAACAAGGCTTTGATTATGTAATTAAAGGTGAAGGCGAAATTGCTTCAAAACAATTGGTTGATGCTATTTTTTACACAGAAGATATAACTAAAGTTAGCAACATTGTATACAAATCTAACAACAAAATTATTGAGAATAAAACTGAAAAATTAAATGTGGATATTAATTCATTTCCAATTGTAGATAGAACTCTTTATTCCAACGAAAAATATACTAAACATTCTATTTGCACAAGTCGAGGTTGCCCTTTTTCATGTAAATTTTGTTTTAATTTTAGCAATATTAGTACCATCAAAAGGGGTAATCGAACACGTTGTATAGAAAATGTTGTATCAGAAATTGAATACATAACCTCAGAATTTGGGAATAAAGAAATATTTTTTACCGATGATGTATTTTTTAATAAGATAAGTAAAGTCCGAGAATTCGTTGAGTTAATTAATAAAAAACGACTTTCCATAAATTTTATCGCACAACTTAGAGCAGATATGATTACTGATGAAATGTGCTTATTATTAAAATCAATTGGCTGTATAAAAATTGAAGTTGGTGTGGAAACTGGCTCAGAAATAATCTTAAAATCAGCTTGTAAAGGCTTATCTATAGAGGCTATTAAACGTGGAATTGCAACTGCCAAAAAACATAATTTACGAGTAAAAACAAATTGGATTTATGGTCTTCCTGGCTCACTTTCTGAACAATATAAATGTATAGATTTGATGTTAGAAACTAAGCCTAATGAAATTTCTATCCATCAACTAGTCCCTTTCCCTGGCACAGAATATTATGAAAAAAGAGAACAATATGGTATTATCATCAAAGATATCACTAATTTTGATAGTTTCTGTTATGGAACTTTAGATGATAATATTACTTATGAATATATGAGTTTTGATGAATATAGGCAACTTTTAGTTGATACAATTAAAGCATTAGAAAAAATCGGTTATAAATCTAGTGATAATTGTACTTCTGATGATATGTATATTTATTCTTCACCTTTAGAAAAAAGAAATTTGGAGATTGTTTAATATGAATAGAATTATAGCTTTTGAAGGCCATAACGGCGTTGGAAAATCTCATGTCGTAAAAAATTTTAGTCGTAAAATTAATGGCGAATATTATTATGGAATTGAAGATAGTTTATTGCAAGATGACCTCAAAACTACCTTTATAAAAGATACTTATTGGTATGCTTCAGCATTATATTTTTTTGCTGGGAGTATGCACAGGAATTATACTTTGCAAGAAACTTTAAAAAATACTGACGTTGTATTAGATAGAAGTTTTTGGTCAACGCTTGCTGTTCATTGGGATAAGGGGGCTGATAATATTACTCAACTACTATCAATAGTTCAGCATGGTCAAAACTTTTTTCCAATACCAAATATTATTTTTATTTTAACTGCTCCTTATGATGAATGTAAAAAACGTATCGCTACTAAACAAAATTTAGAAGAAAAATTGTTAGATGAACTAGTTGATGAGCAATATTTTCAAAAAGAAGTTGAGTTTTATAACTGGTTAACTCATAATAATACATTTAATTCTAAAATTATTACTATTGATACTATGGATAAAAGCCCTACAGAAGTCGTTGAGCAATGTTATAAATATTACCAAGAAATATAGGAGAAGTAAAATGTTAATGACTCAAGAAAGTTTTGATAAACTAGAGAAGGAACTAGAATATTTGAAATCTCATAAGCGTGGAGAGATTGCTAAAAATTTAAAAAAAGCCGCAGATTTTGGAGATTTAAAGGAAAACGCTGAATTTGTAGCCGAAAGAGAACATCAAGCAGTTGTAGAAGCTAGAATTGCTACCATTGAACATACTTTACGAATTGCCACAATTGTATCTCAAAATAATATTGAAGGCTCGGATAAAGTTGTAACTTTAGGAAGCTTTATCACATTACTTGATATAGAAGAAAATGATGAAGAAGAATTTACACTAGTAGATAATATTCAAGCTGACCCCCTAGAAGGCAAAGTTTCCATAGACTCCCCCTTAGGAAAAGCAGTATTTAATCATAAAGTTAATGATGTTGTTGAACTAAATGTTCCTGCTGGAATTATTTCATACAAAATATTAAAGATAAATTAAACTTATACTACTTAGTATGAGTTTTTTTATGCATTTAAATAAGATAACCCCAAACCATTTAGATTTGAGGTTATTTTTTAGCCTAAGTATGCTTTTAACATCCAAAGAGTTTTTTCTAATTCGCTAATTTTACCACGGAATAAATCAGCAGTTTCATCATCACCATCTTCTTCAGCAATAGAAATAATTTCACGGCTACCTTTGATAATCGTTTGATAATCGTCAATAACATGTTGTACCATTTCTTTTGCTGGGTGAGTATTTGGACATTCTTTAATTTGTGAATGCTCCAAATACTCCTTCATTGTAGCTAATGGTTTTTCACCAATGGTCAAAATTCTTTCTGCAATTTCATCTGTAAATGCTGTTGCATCAGTGTAAAATTCCTCAAACTTTGTGTGTAGTGTAAAAAACGCTGGCCCTTCTACATACCAATGAAATTTGTGAAGTTTTACATAAAAAACTGACCAGTTAGCAAGTTGTACGTTTAGTGCTGATATTTTTGACATTGAGAACCCTCCATAAATGTAGTTTACCTTTATAGCTTGCCAAAAAATCATTAAATGTATTCTCTTTATTTATGCATAATTAAGGAAGAATTGGAAAATATATTTATGTTAGATAATATTTTAAGGAGCGATTTTATGAAAATGATAACACTTTTATTAACGATAGTAGCGCTATGCCCTGCTATTTTTGCAACCGAATTTTCTTATGATGAGCAGTTAGATCAGTTACTTGATGATTATAATTCTAAGGTAAGCGAATTAAATAATTCTTACAAAGCACAGCTTGAGCAAATTGAGATTGAATGGGAAACTGATAAGGCAATTTTGAAAAATAATAGAGATGAAATTTTGGCTGATTATGAGCTAAAGAAAGAAGAAATTATCAATAATCCCGAAGATTGCCATGCTGAGAAAAATGGAGAATTATATGGGCTAAAAGGTTATAGAAATCAACAACTTTTTGATTGGGGCCTAAACTATTTAGCTGAGCAAAAAGAAGCTATGTCTATAAAATATTCAACTTGGGCAAATTTAGATGAGAGTTACGAGGAGCAATATCAGCTAATTTATAGCGATTTTCAAGAGTCTCTTCAAAAACTTCAACAAGATATCATGGACGCTGGAGAAGAATATGAACTAGTAATTCCAACGCTTCGTATGCCATCTTTACACCAACGCCTAAAATAATTATTGCAAAAAGGACTATATTAATCTAAATAGTCCTTTTACTTTTTATATTTTATCATATTTTCCTCTTTCCAAAATCTTATCTATCTAAAAACTTTTTACATTAAGCTTAATAAAATTCGTCATATCATTAGTATACTCTGGAGTATAAATACCAACTTGTTCACAAATTTTTATTTGCAAATCATTTTTGTAGCTATGGGAATATAAACCTCTTGAAAAAATAATAATATGACTTAATAAAGTCGTTGCATCAGTTAAAGAAAGATGAGGAAAATTTTTGGTAATTTGATGATGAATTAAATCAATTTGGCTTGCCACTGTGTCCCAATGCTCAATAAGTTTTTCTTCAGAAATATTGTATTGGATAACTGCTAAATCTAGTGTTAGCAGATGCAAAAATAATTTCTGCTCGTCCAAAGTTTTAGCAAAAATATTTGCAAACTGGTCGAGATCGTTTATCCCTTGCAAATTATCAATTAAAATATTTGTAAATTTTATCAACTCATTATCTGAAATCTTCAAAAATATTTCTTCCTTAGATTTAAAATATTTGTATAAATTAACCCTAGTAAAACTTAAATCTTCAGAAATTTTAGATAAAGTAATATTCTCATAACCTATCTCGTGATATAATTTTGTAGTTACATCTAAAACTTCTTTTATTCTAATATCCTTTTGACTTTGCGTTCTAGCCCTCTCAAAAATCATAATGTCGCCTCCTATCTCAAAAATCATACCATAAATCTAATATCCTGACAAATATTCTTTACCAGACAAAATTGTAACATCTTCACGATTTTTGGATTTCAGAAATTCTCATATGCGATTTAGAAAGCTATTTCCAAAAATCATATTAAAAAAAATCCCCTATTATTTAGAGGATTATCAAATTTACAAATTGTTGCCAAGCTTTTATGAGGTCGATTTGCTCACCTTCATCTGAATAATACAAAATATTACTACTAATTCCCTCAACTACAATATCCAGCAAAACACTTAAAGTCTTTTCCTCTACATTATTATTAATTGCTCCTAACTCCTTACCTAAGCTAATAAACTCCAAAACTTCTTGGTTAGTTGCTTTAACATTTACACAAAAAAACTCACCTAACATTATTAGATGAGTTTAGTTAAATTTAGATTTTGAAATACTTCAGTAATTGTTTAAGGTGTTCAGCCTCTGCTTCCAACTGCTCACTAATTGAAGCACTCTCTTGTGAAGTTGCTGCATTATTTTGCACTACAGCTGAAATTTGGCTAGTCCCTTCCAACAGTTGGTTAACACTTGATTGTTGCTTTTTAGTACTCTCAACCAATTCTGTAAAGAAATCTGCTGTTAAATCAACGCTTTCAACAATATCTTTTAAGCTATTTTCTGTTTCAACAGCCATCTTTTGCCCTTCTTCAATATAAAGGAAACTTTGCTTAATAATCTCCTCAATTTCTTTTACAGTTTCTGAACTACGGTTTGCAAGCTCACGGATTTCTCCTGCAACTACTGCAAATCCTTTACCAGCCTCACCAGCTCTTGCCGACTCAATCGCCGCATTTAGAGCTAATAAATTTGTCTGATTTGCAATGTTATCAACAGTTTGTAAAACTTCTGCAATAACCAAACTTGATTTATTAATTTTGTCCATAGAAATAATCATATCATTCATAGATTTTGTTCCACGACTAGCTTTTTCTTTGGCATCATCAGAAAGTTTTGTAGTTTCTTCAACTTGTTCACGAGTTTGAGAAATCGCCTCACCAATGTTACCAGTACTTTTAATAAAGTTCTCGATAATTTCTGATTGTTCTGCTGAACCTTGTCATGAAGCAATAATTTTTATGTTAGCGGGGGGCGGCTTTCGTTTCAGGCAAGCTGGCCTATATAAGCTATAAAACATTCAGGAGACTATGCACAGAGTAATATTACAGTGTATCCTGTTGTGCATTGATAGAGCAGGTGTTGCATGGTTTGTTTTATGTTTTTGGGGTAATTTGTTACATGCTTGGCACCTTAAACTTCCTGGCCACCAGGAATCTCAAACCAGCTTATCTCAAAGAACCTTCATTTCTAAAGTCTTCACTTTACATTTAGTTGTTCAACAAGGCAGACAGGCTAACAAACCCTGTGAAAGTCATATTAAACGCCAAGCTAGCATTCCAGTCAAAAACATCCTTTGACAGAGAGAAACTGTCCTGACATCCTTCATGCACATGCTAAACACAATGCAATGATGACTCTGTGCAGAGGATTTGAAGAGGGAGCTTTTGAAGTGCAACTCAATGTGCAACTCATGGTTTGAAGTTCAGTGCTCTGTTCCGTCCAGTCCAATTTATTCCTGTTTCAGTCACTGAGGCATCAGTATCCCGACTCCAAACACTGTGCCTGTCAGAAGTGTTGTAGTGTTCAGTGGAGTGGTGTCACTCCTAACACAATCTGTCACAATCCACTGAAGGAAGCACAAAAGTACAAAACAATATTTCTTTATTCTCATACATGATTAAAACACGAGCCAAAAGGGCCACCGTGAGAGGCACAGACTATCTAAAATTCATAAATGCTGGGATCTTGGCTACAGATAAACGCTGTTTGAATGAATGAATAATGATTTTGAAAACACTTTGAAAGGTTTACAAACACGGGCACGTACGCAAACACAGACACAAGAGGGTAAAGAAAAAGTTCATCTCTGAGCAGATACACTGCACTTAAACAAATGTTATCACAAAACATACACAAGAATACTTAAAAATCTATGGTCACAAAAGCACAGACACAATTACACAAACAGTGTCAGAACTGAGATCAAGATCAGTGTCTTGGGTTTGATCATG
>LNZR01000045.1 GCA_002007365.1 Epulopiscium sp. Nele67-Bin005
AATTTGCGCCTTGGTCTACAAAAAGCATTGTGCTACCAGAATATTCAAGCGTAGGAGCAATAGTATCACCTGTAATAACTACTGTAATTATTAGTGTGCTTACGTTATTTGAGCTATCAGTAGCAGTATAAGTTAATGTGTATGTTCCAAGTTTTGAAGTATCAACACTGCTTACAACTTCTGAAGTACGGCTTAAAACTGCGGCATTTGCCTCATAAGTTATAACTAAAACTGGTGTAACGTCACCATCAACATCATCTGTAGCCGTAACAACTGGCATATCATAGCCTGCTCCTTGTTGCACAGTAAATGATAAATCCCCAACATAATGAATTACAGGAGGCGTATTATCAAGTACGTTTACAGTTATAATTTTTGATGTGCTTCTGTTTCCTGCAACGTCAATAGCTGTATAAGTTATTGTATAAGTGCCTGTAATATTTGTATCAACTTCAGAAGCTGTACTTCCATCTGGGTTAGTAACTATAATTTCGATATCAATAGTCCCTACTGCGTTATCAGTTGCTGTCATTGTAGGGTTTGCAAAATATGAGTTTCTATTTATATCTATGGTGTAATCTCCGTCATAATGAAGTTCTGGAGGCGTTGTATCAGCCACAATTTGAACATCAATAACTAATGCTTCAGACGTGTTGCCTGCCGAGTCTGTTGCCGTATAACTAAATTTGTAATCATCAATTTCTGTTGGGTCAAAGTTTGCAACTATTTCTCCAGCCGAATTTGTAATTACCAAATCTACAGAAACTACCAAATCAACATCATCAGTAGCAGTTACTGTTGGATACGTAAATGGTGCGCCTTTTTCTACAATAATTGTTCCTGTAATATCACTTGTTAAAACTGGAGCTAATATATCTTTTACTATAATAATTGCAATTATAGGAGCAGATGTGTTGCCTGAGCTGTCTGTAGCTGTGTACGTTAAGATGTAAGTTCCTGCAAGAGAAGTATCAACATTACTAAAAACTACTCCGTTTCTTGTAATTACTAACTTGATATCAATATCTTCTTCTTTGTCTGCATTATCTGTAGCTGTAACTGTTGGCATAGTAAAGGCGCTGTCTTTGTCAATTTCAAAATACGTTTTGTTGCTGTCTGGGTGAGTATAAGTTAGTTCTGGTGGAGTTGAGTCACCTTCCACAACTATTGTAATTACTAATGTAGACTCGTTGTTTGAGCTGTCAGTAGCAGTATAAGTTAAAACGTAAGTTCCAGTTTGAGATGTGTCAATTGTATCTCCAGTAAAATCACCATCATTTAATGTAATTGTTAAAACTGGTGTAACTTCTCCATCAACATCATCAGTAGCCGTAACAACTGGCATTGTGTGCGCCTCACCTTGTTGTATAACAAACGCCACGTCACCAACATAATGAATTACAGGAGGTGTTACATCTTTTACAGTTACAGTTATAACTATTGGGTCAGAAGTGTTTCCTGCAACGTCAGTAGCTGTATAAGTTATTGTGTAAATTCCAATAACAGAAGTATCAATTTGAGTTACTCCATCTTGAACTATTCCGTTGTGTGTAATTTCTATATCCACAGTTAAAACTTTGTCTGCATTATCAGTAGCAGTTACAACAGGGTTGATAAATGAAGAATTTCTTATCATCTCAAATGTCAAATCACCATCATAATGAAGAATTGGCTTTGTATAATCAGCCACAACATTTACTTCTATAATTAATTCATCAGAAACATTACCTGAACTGTCAGTAGCTGTATAAATAAATTCGTATTCTCCAATTTCTGTGTGGTCAAATGGATCAACTTCTACACCATCTTTTTTGATTACCAAATCTACATTTACAGCAATATCCACATCATCAGTAGCAGTTACTGTTGGATAAGTAAAGTCTTCCCCTTGTTGAACTTCGATTTCATAGTCGCCATCATAGTGTAATTCTGGTGGAACGTTATCCAAAATTGTAATGATGATTATTAATTTATCGGTAGTGTTAGTTTCAGGGCCTGTGCTATCTGTTGCATAATACGTAAGGACATATGTTCCAGAAATATTTGGGTCAATAACATCTGCATCAAATGGTTTTCCATCAAGTGTAATTGATAGGTGAATTGTTGGGTCTGTATCTACTTTATCAGTAGCAGTTACATTTGGCATAGCAACATCATCACCTTTGTTAAATTCCATAACCATATCACCATCATAATGAAGTTCTGGAGCTGTTACGTCTGGTGTAATTCTTACTGTAATTGTTAGTGGGTCAGATTTTAGCCCGATTTCTTCAGTTTCTTTGTTTACTCCAATTTCATCAGTAGCAATATACGTTAATTCATAAAGTTCTCTTTGCAAAGTATCTACAACAGTGCCACTAAATTCAACTCCATCAAGTGTAATTTCTAAATCAATCTTAATATCTTCTGGTTCAGATACGTTGTCTGTAGCTGTAACTATTGGCATATCAAAGTCATAGCCGTGTTCAACCTCGATATAATATTCCCCGTCATAATGAAGTTCTGGAATAGTTTGGTCAGTTACGATTACACTAATTACAAGTGGCTCAGATACATTCCCCGAACTGTCAGTAGCTGTATATGTGAATAGGTGTTCACCAAGTAAAGTTGAGTCAAACTCTTCCATTTCAACACCATCTTTTGTAATTACTAAATCAGCTACCAAATCCATATCTACATTGTCAGTAACAACGATAACTGGCATCTCCAAAACTGCTCCATGTGCAACGTCTATTGGGTTATCCCCGTCATAATGAAGTTCTGGTGGTGTTTGGTCTGTAATTTCTACAGTAATAATTATTGGTTCAGATACGTTTCCAGCAACGTCTGTAGCAGTGTAAGTTAAAATGTATGTTGCAATTATTGATGTATCAACCTCACTAACTTCTTCTCCATTTAGTGTAATTACAAGGTCTGAATAAATTGGGTCATCAACGTTATCTGTAGCGCTTACAAATGGGTTAGTAAATGGCCCGCTGTTGTGTGCAACTTCGATATAAAGTTCATCATCATAATGAAGTTCTGGTGGTGTTTTGTCGGTAACACTAACTATAATTACAAGTGGCTCAGATATATTCCCTACGTGGTCTGTAGCTGTATAAGTTAATGTGTATTGCCCAACTTGCATAGTATCTACAACGTTTGGTGCAAAAATTTCTCCGTCTTTTTCAACTATAAGCTCAATTGTTGGGTTAATGTCAACATCATCAATTGCAGTTACTACAGGCATTGTAAACGTTGTATCTCCATGTGCCAAATCAAAATACATATCTCCTCTATATGTAAATACAGGAGCAGTTACATCAGGTACAATTGTAAGTGTAATTGTTATTGTGTTGCTTGAATTTCCAGAGCTATCAACTGCGCTATAACGTAGGGTATATTCTCCAACTTCCATAGTGTCGATATCAGCCAAAACTATACCATCTTTTTCTATAGATACAGATACTAAAACATTTGTATCAACGTTATCTGTAGCAGTTACAACGATATCAGGAAGCGCCATACCTTGAGTAATTTCTAGTTCTAATTCTCCTTCGTATTTGAGAACAGGAGCAACATTATCAGCTCTTTGTGGGCTAAAGTAAACCGATGACCAGCCTCTAATTTCTTGGATAGTTGTAAAGTCATGGTCGCCAATATTAATTCCTAAATAGTTGTACTGAACGTATAAATTTCTTAACGTTGTAAGAGATTTTAAATTATCGATGTTTGTTAAGTTGTTGTAATTTAGGTCTAGTGTAACTAATTTTGTAAGATTAGAAAGCACCGAAATATCTTTAATTTCATTTTCACGAAGATGAAGCTCCGTAACTTCTGTAAGTCTACTTAATGCGCTAATATCTTCGATGTTATTTTCACGTAGATTTAACAAAGTAAGGTTAGTTAGGTTGCTTAATGCACTAATATCAGAAATGTTATTTTTGTATAAGTTTAGAGTTGTAAGGTTAGTTAAGTTTTTAAGTTGGCTAACGTCGCTAACTTGGTTGTTATACAAATTTAGAGTCTGAAGGTTTGTTGCATATTCAAGACCTGTTAAATCAGAAATACTTTTGTTTGCACAGGCTAGAGTAGTTAAATTTTCGATTTCGCTCTCTTGTACTTGGTTATCACTGTTTGAGTCGATTTGTGCCAAAACTAACTTTAAAAGTTCAGCATCATTAAAGTGAATTACTTTATCAGCAACAACAGTAACTGTAATAATTGTTGGTTCACTCGTATTTCCTGCAACGTCTGTAGCAGTGTAAGTTAGGGTGTATACCTCATTTAAAATCGAGCTATCAACAGTGCTAACTTCTGTCCCAGCAGAATTTGTAATTACAACATTTGCCACAATTTCCCCATCAATATTATCAGTGGCAGTTATAGTTGGGATTTCAAAAGTTTTGTTTAGCGATACTTCAACTTCAGTATCTCCAGAATAAGAAATTTCTGGTGCGATTAAATCTTCTGTAATTTCTTCAACAACAGAAACCGTAATTACAAGTGCCTCACTCGTATTTAATACTGAGTCAGTAGCTATATAAGTCAAAATATAATCTCCAAGTTGGCTAGTATTTACAGAAGTTACAGCAACTCCATCAAGCTCAATTAATAAATCAACAGAAACTTCCTCATCAATATCATCAGTAGCTGTTACAACTGGCATTATAAAAATTGAATATTGCTCAACTTCAAAAAATAAGTCGCCATCATAATGAAGTTCTGGTGGTGTTACATCACTAGAGTCAATAATCGTTAGTGTAATTATAAACGGAGAACTAGAATTGTTTGAGCTATCAATAGCAGTGTAAGTTAGAGTGTATACCCCAGCTTCTAGCGTATTAATTTCAGAAATAACTGCTCCATCTTTTGTAATAACTAGAGTTGCCTCAATATTTTTATCTCTATCATCAATAACTGTAACTTGTGGAATTTCAAACTTTTGCCCCTGAATAATTTCGATATTTGTGCTACCATCATAACTAATTACAGGAGCAGAACTATCAGCACCATTTTGAGGGTCAAATAAAATCGTTCCACCTTTAGAACGGAAATTCTGAATTAAATCCCAATTGTAAGTTTCTAATATCGCAATATTGTTGTATCTAATATCTAGCCTAGTAAATCTAGTAAAACCTTCTAAGGCACTAATATCACTAATTTTGTTGCTATCAATATCAAGGCTTGTAAGGCTTGTTAAATTTGCGATAACGCTCATATCAGAAATATCATTATCATCTAAAGTTAATGTAGTTACCTTTGTAAGGTTAGACAAAGGGTTAATATTTGCGATTTTGTTTTCATTTAATGATAGTGTAACTAAATTTGTAAGGTTACTTAACGCGCTAATATCACCAATTTGATTTATACCCAAGTTTAATGTTGTAAGCTGTGTAAGATTTGTCAGTTGTGAAATATCAGAAATATTATTGTTATACAAATTTAGAGACGTTAAGTTGATAGCTCCCTCAAGCCCAACTAAACTATCCACACTTCTTCCCGTAACACTAAGTGTTGTCAGTTGCTCAAGCTCTGTGCGAGTTATACGTTTATCTCCGTTTGAGTCAACAGCAGAAATAACAGCACTTTCAAGGTTTGAGTTTTCAAAAGTAATATATTCTTCCCCAACAGTACTAAAGTTAGAAGATTGGTTATCATCAGGAGCAATTGCTGATGAAGTAGTAATATGATTGTCTTCTAAAATCGAATTTTGTAGTTGTGTATTATCATATGTAGTTGCATATACAGAACTTGCAGAACTAATTTGACAACCAAGCATAACCCCTGATAATACAAGGCTCATACGCTTTGAATATTTGGTTTTATTCATAAATTATCCTCCCCAAAATTAATTTTTAAAACTCAAATAAAAATGTTCTCCCTTATTAATAAAGAAAGAACTTATATTTTATAGTTGATTAACAACTTCTTTTATATTATTTCGTACTAAAATTATGGCAACATAAGCATAATTCAACAATATTTTGGGAATAACAGAGAGCGTTTTATATATGTAGTATTATTAATAAGGAAAGAACTTGGATATTTTATATTCAAAAGCTATTTTTTATATTATGTCATACTAAAATTATACCACTTTACGCATAATTCAACAATATTTTGGGAATAATAAAAGTCGAATTTTGGGTAGTAATTTTTGGGAATAAAAAAGCTATGGAATTCGCTCCATAGCCAAAAACTTAGTTAGGCAATATTTATATAACAACACCTGTTCCATAAACAAAAATTTCTATAGCACCTTGAATAACTGGTGTAGAAATTACTCTAAGACCAATAATAGCGTTTGCTCCTTGTCTTTTGGCATCGGCAACCATGCGACCAAGTGCCACTTGCCGAGCTTCAATAAGCATTTCACTATATAAAGCAAGTTCTCCACCCATCATAAATGACACAGCTAAATCCTGCCCAAGATTTTTTGAACAAATTGTACCTCCACGTACATATCCTGTTACATCTTTAATTTGTTTACCTGGAATGGTTTCTGTAGTTACTATAATCATAGAAATTCCCCCTTTGTAAAAGCTAAGCGTTATATTAAATTTACTCATACGGTAAAATTTTGTTAGACATTTTAATTAAACTCGAAATTATCTTTATCTTGGTCTATATGATATTATATGAACTTGGATAGCTTTTTGACTCATCTACTTACAGTTTTTTCCATAGAAATTAAGGAGGAATTTTTGATAATAATTGTGCATTAAGAAATATAAAGTTTGAAATAGTCACAAAAATTATATATATTTTAAATAGAATAGGACAAAAATGTAACAAGAACACGATTTTTAGAAATGAGGTTTTGGAATTATATATTTTAAATAGAACAGGACAAAAATGTACGATCATCACGATTTTTAGAAATGGGGTTTTGGAATTATATGTTTTAAATAGAATAGGACAAAAATGTACGATCATCACGATTTTTAGAAATGGGGTTGGGGAATTATATATTTTAAATAGAATGAGACACAAAAAAAGCTATAGATTTTTTATCTATAGCTTAAAATAAGTGTTATTTTCTTAGGGGTTATATGTATTAAATTACAAATATGTATTAAGGCATTAAACGTTAATTTGTGCAAACTAATTATAGTATAATATAAATTTTGTATTAATGCAAGCTTTTATTAGATTTATTTTACAACTACTCTAATTTCTGTAGCTCGGCTTCTGTTTCCTGCTTCATCAGTAGCAGTATAAGATAATGTATAAGTTCCAAGTTCTGAAGTATTAACATTTTCTACAACTCTACCATCATATGCAATTACTAAGTCAGCACTCAACACTTTATCTCTATTATCCACAACGGTTACTTTTGGTAAATTAAAATCATCATATTGATAAACGTGAATAACTTGTGGCCCACCATATCTTATAGTAGGAGGAAGTCTATCTCCTTTGTGTTGAGGGTCAAAATGTACAGTTGTACCTGTTCTACGGTGAGTTTGAATAATGTTCATAGTTGCATCATCAGTTAAATCCAAGTCATTGTAACGAACATCAAGGCGTACTAAACTAGTTAAATTTGCCAAAGTATCAATTTTTGTAAGTTTATTGTTATCAATGTCAAGTTCTTGCAAATTTGTTAGGTTATTAAGAGGAGTGATATTTCTAATTTCATTTTGTTCTAAGTATAATTTTGTTAAATATGTAAGTTTAGAAACAGCTTTTAAATCACCAACTTTATTATTATTTAGATTAAGTTCAGTAAGGTTTGTTAAATTAGATATAGGAGTAATATCAATAATTTGATTGTTACCTAAATTTAAAGTTTTTAGTTCTGTTAATGAAGTTAATGCCGAAATATCTTCAATTTCATTGTTATATAAGTTTAGAGCTGTTAAGTTTATTGCACTTTCTAACCCAGTCAAATCACTAATTGACCTATTAGCAAGATTTAGAGTATCTAAAGTTTCAATTTCCGTTCGTTGTACGATACCATCTAAATTTTCATCAACTAAATTTAAAATTGCAGATTTTAATCTCAAATCTTCAAATTCAATATCAGGACTCAAATTTTCGCTTACAGTGCTAATTTCATTTACTAACTCTTCTTCTAAATCTTCATTTAATTCTTCAAGCTCTTCTTCAAATTCAATATCAGGAGTATCACTTTCTAAATCAGAAACTAGGTCATCGTTTATAAAGTCTTCATCGTCAACGGTTAAATTAGAAGTAGTAGTAGTTACTGATTGTGTAGTAGTAATTGCTTGGTGTGTAGTAATTGATAAAGCCTGTGTAGTAGTAATTTGGTTATTTTCAAAATGCAAATTTGTTGATTGGTCTGGGTTTGCAAAGATTGGGCTAAACCCTGCAAATTGACTTCCTAAAATAATAGTTGATAGAGCTAAACCAAAACGTTGTGCGTTCATATAATTTCCTCCATATAACTTATAAATTAGATAAAATTTGATATTAATTGATTAAAGCCCAGATTAAAAACTACATAATATTTTATATTTTTATATTTGTGATGCGTCATAAAGCAATTATAGCAGGTTGAATTTTATTATGCAACAAATTATGTATAAATTATGTTTCCAATTTTTGGAATAAAGTTATGTATGTACGAGAAACTTCCTTTTATAATATAGAAATAAATAGGGGCGTTTTGTTATAAAGGTAGATATTTTTTGTTACAAAGAGTAATATAATGTAAAAAGGTGTCGATATAAATTAGGCAACATAAAACATACATAATTTTAGTAAGAGTACATAATTTTTAAACAAAACATAAACATTTTAGGAGGTTGTTATGAGTAAAAATTTTAGACAACGTATGGCATTAGCATTAGGGGTGGCCATTACGACAACATCATTACCAATTTATGCGGCAGGTTCTTTTTCTGATATCGAAAATCACTGGGCAGAACAAACTATAGAAAGTTTTATAGATAAAGGAATTCTTTCTGGGTATAGCGATGGAACTTTTAAGCCTAATGCAAGTTTAACACGTGCAGAACTTGCGACTTGTATCCAAAATATTTTTAGAATTCAAGATTTAGAAAATTCGGTTGCATATGATGATGTAACTATTGGTGCTTGGTACGCAAATGCAATTAATGCTATGTCGGCAAAGGGTATTATGAATGATTATGGTGATGAGTTTAGACCAAATGATTTAGCAACTCGTGAAGAGGTTATTTATGCATTGGTTCAGGCTTATAATTTGGTGAATGATGAAGATATCAAATTAAACTTTAGTGATGCAGGTCAAGTTTCTGATTGGGCAGAAGAGGCAGTAAAAACATTAGTAAGCCAAGGGTATTTGGAGGGTCGTCCAGATGGTTCATTAGGAATTTATGATGAGATTACTCGTGCAGAAGCGATTACTTTATTTAATAGATTAACATCGGAATTAGTTTCTTCAAGAGGTGAATATATATTAAATGCTGATGGTAATGTAATTATTAATACTCAAGATGTTACGTTAAAAGATAGCCACATTAAAGGAAATCTTTATATTACACAAGGGGTTGCTGATGGTGATGTAACTTTAGAAAATGTAACGGTTGATGGATTTGTATTTATTGAAGGTGGTGGAGAAAATAGTATCTACCTAAAAAACAGTAAGTTAAATGTAGTTGTTGTGAATAAATATGATAACAAAATTCGTATTCATGGAGATGAAACTACAACTATTAATTCTATGGAATTATTATCTAAATCTCTTATTGAGGGAAGCATGAAGATAACGGAGCTTGTGGCATCTGCGAGTACAATTGTTGATAATAAAATTGAACTTGGGATAATCGAAATTACAGAGTCGTCAGTTACTGTATCTTATAAAGGTAGAATATATAAATTGCAAAATGGAGTAGTTTCATTTAATACAAGCTCATCAAGTAGTTCAAGTTCTTCAAGTAGTTCAAGTTCTGGTAGTTCATATGTGCCTCCAACGGTAATTCCTCCAGTGGTAACACCAGATGAAGAAATCGAAACTGAAGAAGATAATGATAACGATTGTAATTTAGGAGATGGGAACAACGATAACGATTGTAACTTGGGAGATGGAAACAACGATGAGGAATTAGAAACGCCAGAAGAAGAGACTGAAGAAGAATTAGAAACTGAGGAAGAAGAGGAAGAAGAAATTATAACAGTAGCAATTCCAACTGTAAGCACAACTGGAGGAAGTTATACAGTAGCACCGTCAATTACTTTATCTACAGAAACTCAAGGAGCAGATATTTACTTCACAATAGATAATACAACTCCATCTGCAACAAACGGTTATTTATTCGAAAACGCATTCAAAATTTATGGTCAAACTACGATGCAAGCAATAGCAATTAAAGATGGAATTAGCTCAGAAATTTTAACAGAATTTTATGATGTGTCAGAAGAAACTGTTCAATCTCAAGCAAAAACTCCATCAGCTTCTGTAACATCAGGAGTATATGACACTATCCAAAATGTAGAGTTATCAACAACTACAGAGAACGCAATAATTTATTATACGTTAGATGGGTCAATTCCTGATGAAACTAGCCATAGATACACAAATCCTGTTGTAATTTCTGAAACAACAACATTAAAGGCGATTACAGTAGCACCGTTTTTATATAACTCTAACGTATTAACTGAGGAATATGAAATGCATATCAATCAAGCTCAAACTCCATCAGTATCAAAAGCAGGGGGAGAGTATGTTGGTGAAGTTGAGGTAGTACTTAGTTCTCAAACTCAAGGAGCAAAAATTTATTATACGCTAGATGGGTCAACTCCAACAGAAAATAGCACATTATATACAGCACCTATTTATATAGAAGAAACTGCTACATTAAAAGCAATTGCTATCCATGATAGTTTGTTTGAGTCGGAGATTTTGGTAGAAAGATATGAGATTTTAAGTCCAAATGTAGTGGCAAAAATTCTTAGTAGCTACAAAGATGCTTTAGTAAGTCCAACTTCTAGTATTTCAAGATGGATGTCAGCTCCACAACGTGCTATGTATCAAAGAAATGATAATACGTTTGTTGTAGCCGACAATGATGGGACTGACATATTTATAAATGTATTTGATGTTGATACATTAGATGTAGTTTCTTCGGATAAAATCCCATTAAACTTACCACTTTTTGGAGGGTTTTATGCAACAGATGATGCTTACTATGTAGCTATTGGTGACACTAACACAGAAGAAACATCTGATTTTGAAGTTATTCGTCTTGAAAAATACGATATTAACACTTTAGAATTGTTAGGTTCAACTTCGATTACAGGAGGAGAGAGTCACGTAAGAATTCCATTTGATGGTGGAAATGTATCATTCTCAGTAAATGGAAATGAGATGATTATTCATACAGCAAGAACGATGTTAGTAGCAGACGATGGATACAACCACCAAGGGCAGTTAACGATAGAGCTTAACACTGATACTATGGAGCATACAATTAGAATTAATGGGTGGGCGCAACCAAATAATGTAAGTCACTCGTTTAACCAATTTGTACAACATGATGGCGATACAGTTATTTTACTTGACCATGGAGATGCGTATCCACGTAGAGTACAGCTTACAAAGATGACTCCAAATGGTACAGGGTGGTCGTATAGTAGAATTAATGCATTTGATATTCCAGGAGCAATTGGGGCTAATCAAACAGGGCTTACAGTAGGTGGATTTGAAGTATCAAACAACAATTATCTAACTGTAATCAACCAAATTAATTACGATTTAGCAACAGGATTTACAAGTACAATTATCCAAGGTCTTGAAAAAGAAGAGAGAGATATTACAGTTTTAGTTACTGATAAAACAACTGGTGAAACAAAAAATGTTAAGTTAACTGACTATGAAGGAACTGATAAATTAGGAGGAACACCAAAACTTGTACCTCTTAATAACGGAAACTATATGGTTATGTGGACAGAGTTTACAGACTGTGTATCAACAGTAGGAGGAATGCTTAGCGTAAGAGCTGGTGGTTCTAACGTAAAATATTTGGTAATTGATGAAAATGGTAACCAATTAACAGAAATGAAAACTTTTGAGGAAGGAACAACTTCTCAATATGTGCAACCAGTAGCAACAGATGATAAAGTTTATTGGGTAGCAGGAGAAAACTACTATAGTGTAGCAATCCCAACAAGATAATAAAATTAAAGCGACAGTCAAAGTTACAAGGCTGTCGCTTTTTTAATGAAATATTAAAAATATGAACAAAATGCTATAAATTGTAAATTTTGTGTTGATTTATTTTTTTTAATCATGTATAATTTTATTAGGAAAAATATTAACATTTTGTTATAAAATTACATTTCAAAAGAGGAGTAGATATGAGTAAAAATTTTAGGCAACAAATTAATTTAGCTGTAGGAGTAGCTGTATCAGCATCAACATTGCCAGTTTATGCAACACCTTTATTTTCGGATATAGACAAGCATTGGGCAGAAGAAACTATAAAAAACTTTGCAGATAAAGGTATTATACAGGGATATGCAGATGGTACTTTTAAGCCAAATGAAAGCTTGACAAGAGCAGAATTGGCTATAGCAATCAATAATATATTTAAGATACAAGATGTTGAAAATGCAGTACAATACGATGATGTTGCTAGTGGAGCATGGTATAGTGATGCAATTGATGCAGTCTCAGCAACAAAAGTTATGAATGATTATGGAAATAAATTTTATCCAAATGAATTGGCAACAAGAGAAGAGGTAATTTATGCGTTAGTACAAGTTTATAACCTAACTCATGAACATACTAAGTTAGGGTTTAGCGACGCATACCAAATATCTAATTGGGCGCAAGAGGCAGTAGAAACATTGGTAGCACATGGATATTTGGAAGGTCGACCAGATGGAACATTAGGAATTCAAGATAATATTACAAGAGCAGAAATAGTAACTTTATTTAATAGGTTATCATCAGAAATTATTTCTATGAAAGGTGTGTATTCAATAGATACTGATTGGAATGTAGTAATTAACGCACCAGATACTATTTTAAAAAATAGCCACATCAAAGGAAATCTTTATATTACACAAGGTGTAGCAGATGGAGATGTATTACTTCAGAATGTAACAGTTGATGGAACGGTATTTATAGAGGGAGGTGGAGAGAATAGTATATACCTAGAAAATTCCACGTTAAATAAAGTAGTTGTAGATAAATATGATAACAAAATTTGTATTCATGGAGATATAGACACAACTATTGGAGTGTTGGAATGTTTATCTTGGGCAAATATAGAAGGAAAGATGAAACTGGGGCATTTAGTAACATCGAGTAGCATCATTATACAATCAACAGTAGATTTGGATACCGACAATATGGCTATTACATCAACAGTAAGCACAATTGCTTATGGAAATGCAACTTATAAATTAGTAAATGGAGAAGTTGTTAAAGTTGTTTCAAGTTCATCAGGTAATTCAAGCAGTAGTTCAGGGTCAGGAAATTCTTCAAATAAACCTCCAAATATTGCTCCTTCGGTATCAATACCACTTCCAGACTTTGGAATAGAAGGAGAAATCGTAGACCAAGGAGTAGTAGTACCACTTCCAGACTTTGGAGAAGGAAAAGTAGACCAAGAATTAGTGACACCACTTCCGAATTTTGGAATAGAAGGAGAAATAGACCAAGAATTAGTAATACCACTTCCAAATCTTGGAGAAGGAGAAGTAGAAATAGACCAAGAAGCAGTAACACCACTTCCGAACTTTGGAATAGAAGGAGAAGTAGAAAGAGACCAAGAAGCAGTAGCACCACTTCCGAACTTTGGAATAGAAGGAGAAGTAGAAAGAGACCAAGAATTAGTGACATCAATTCCAGATTTTGAAGAAGAAATAGTAGCAGATACAGACTTTAGAGAAGAAAGCATAGAAAAAGAAGTAGTGATACCAATTCCAGATTTTGAAGAAGAGATAATACCAGATATAGATTTTAGAGAAGAAAGCATAGAAAAAGAAGTAGTGATACCAATTCCAGATTTTGAAGAAGAGATAATACCAGATATAGACTTTAGAGAAGAAAGCATAGAAAAAGAAGTAGTGATACCACTTCCAGATTTTGAAGAAGAGATAATACCAGATATAGATTTTAGAGAAGAAAGCATAGAAAAAGAAGTAGTGATACCACTTCCAGACTTTGAAGAAGAGATAATACCAGATATAGATTTTAGAGAAGAAAGCATAGAAAAAGAAGTAGTGATACCACTTCCAGATTTTGAAGAAGAGATAGTACCAGATATAGATTTTAGAGAAGAAAGCATAGAAAAAGAAGTAGGGATACCACTTCCAGATTTTGAAGAAGAGATAGTACCAGATATAGATTTTAGAGAAGAAAGCATAGAAAAAGAAGTAGTGACATCACTTCCAGACTTTGAAGAAGAGATAATACCAGATATAGATTTTAGAGAAGAAAGCATAGAAAAAGAAGTAGTGATACCACTTCCAGACTTTGAAGAAGAAATAGTAGCAGATACAGACTTTAGGGAAAAAGAAGTAGTGATACCACTGACAAATTTTGAAGAAAAGATAATACCAGTGGAAACACCAACACCATGATTTAAATATTCCAACAAAATAATAATTAAAGAGCAGCTTAATGGCTGTTCTTTTTTGAATAAAAAATTCGTGCCAAAATTTTACTTTTATACCAACCTATCAAATAAATTCCAAGTATGATAACCTAAAAATAACAATTTATTTTGGAGGACAAAAGATGAAAATAAGACCCTACTTTCTAGCTACAATATTAATTGCTCAACCAATCTTTGC
This sequence comes from Epulopiscium sp. Nele67-Bin005, assembly GCA_002007365.1. Lineage (GTDB taxonomy): Bacteria > Bacillota > Clostridia > Lachnospirales > Cellulosilyticaceae > Epulopiscium_D. The sequence goes on from LNZR01000045.1 coordinate 14,734, forward strand.
AGGAAATACCAATCCAATAATTACAGGTGAATGTTTAAGTTTACCTCTTAGTATAGAAAATAATCAAAAAACTCTTACACTCGATTTAAATAATAAATCTCAGTTTAGACTATCTGACGTAGAAATAATCGAACTAATCAACAATCATGTAGCCACTATTTGGCGAGGATATTCCGACTCAAATTATTCAAGAAGTATCATAATTGCAGACCATGAATATTATTTATTAAACACAAATATAAATACACATGATAAATTTATGGCTCACTTTGGTAAGTATACATCACAACAAACTGTAGAAAATATATTAAAAAGCCTTCTAGTTTCGGTATCTTGGGGAGGGCATGAATATATAGTGGAGTCGGACGGGTATTATTATATAGGTGGGCAGATTGCACCCTACAGTTTAGAAAAAGACCATGCTAATTTAACAATCCAGTCAGTTACTCCAAAAGAAAACTTATCATTAGAAGTAGAAGTTATAGTTCCATATAAGGAAGACTCTCCCCTAAATAGTTTAAATGGTGATACCTTTCAAATAGAAACATTTATTTTAATTTATGAAAACGATAGATGGGTAGTAGATGATAGTTATTATTTGAATTTAATTAGACCACGATAAAAAATTAAACCCTCCGTAATTGGAGGGCTGTTTTTTATATAGAAGAAAACTTAATATCAAGTTTCTTTTCATATTCTTTAATAATTTTTTGTTCCTGTTCAGTAATAATAGAAAAGGCCTTCCCCGAATTATTTCCTCTAGCAGTACGACCAGCTCTATGAACATAATCTAGGGCTTGAGGGGGCATATCCAAATTGAAAATATGCGTAATTTCAGGAATATCAAGACCTCTTGCCGAAATATCAGACGACACCAAAATATTAGCTTTACCAGAACGAAACTGAGCAAGAGCCGTACTTCTTTCCTGCTTAGTTTGAGAGCCAGACAGCGCATTTGCACTAAGATTATGAAAGCGCAACTTTTCGGTAATAACATCAACTTCATGGGTATTATTGATAAAAACTAAGGCACGTTCAGGGTTCTCCTTGTTAATTAGCGTTTTTAGGCTATCAATCTTTTTGCGCTTATCAGTAACTTTGGTAAAGTGTTCAATATTGCGATTAACCGAAACTTCTGTTTTTAATAATACATAATTTGGCAAAAATTCTTCAGCATCTTTTAGCAAATCTTTATTTAAAGTAGCAGTACATAATATTTTTTGAGTATCACGCATAACAGCCTTAAAAATTCCCAAAATATCTTTACGTTGATTTTTGCCAAGTAAATTATCAGCCTCATCAATTACAACAGAAGTTAATGTATGAGCCGTAACTTTTTTCTTCTGAATAAGCTCAAATACACGGCCAGCTGAGCCAACAATAATATGAGGCTTATTTTTTTTGAGGTTCTCAATTTGTTTGTTAATATTTGTACCTCCAATTAGAGAAATTGAGGTAATTTGACTATCCGAATTTTTAATTAACAACTTAACTTGGTCATGAATTTGCATAACTAGCTCATGAGTTGGGGCAATAATTAAAATCTGATTTTGTCGTTTTGTAGTATCAATTTTTTCAAATAATGGTACTAAAAACGCCAAAGTTTTACCACTTCCTGTACAAGATTCTATTAAAACATTTTTATTTTCCAAAATTTGTGGAATTGCTAACGTTTGGATTTCGGTAGGTTCAGAAATATTCTGTTTTTCAAGACCTACCAAAAAGTTTTGACTTACATTTTCAAATTTATTCATCATACGCTCCTTATTTTCAAAATACTAAGCTCATTGTATCACTAATTTTATATTTTTAACAAGCCATACACCAAAAATTTATTAGTTATGAATAGTATAAAAAATGTTTTTCTAAAAAATATCCTTTTTTTTGTAAGAAAACTACACAAAGTCGTAAAAATTTTGGTATAATGATAGATATTAGCAAATTATGTTAATAAAATCGCAGAGTTAGACTTTTGTAAAAATATTAAAAAAGAAAGGAAATGATAAAACTGTGAATACTAAACGAGAGTGGACTAAATATGTTCTAAGAATTTTGGAGGATAAAGAGATTGACCAAATTATTTTGAATACAAACTGTCAGATAAAAGGTGCTAGACATAAGTCGAAATCTTTACGAAAGTTTAATAGGAAACAAAAGATTGCTTTTTTACTAAATCATAAAGATATTGATAGAGAATTAGTTGTGCAATTAAGAAAATTACTAAATGACGATATTTCTAAATATAATAGTTATAGTGTGGAGCAATTGGTGGAATGTAAAGATGAGATTGAAGGCTTATCACGTACTACTCGACTTGCTGTTTTGATGCACTTTTTGGGACAAAGTACAACTATGCCAGAAGAATGTGAGGCTATTAGAAAAACTTTTATGAATGATGAGGATATGGAAAACGGGAGTTTTATGCAAGAAAATACAGCAAATATTCAAGATGATACACCTCAAGAAAATACTACTAAAGTTAAAGAAACTAAGAGTGAGAAGCGCAATTATAAAATTATGGAGAGTTTAATTAATGAATTACGTGAAAAAAATGCTGTTTTAATCAATGAAAATCAAGATTTTAAGAAGCAATTATTATCTCAAAAAGATGAGTATGATACGAAAATTGAGGAGCTAACTAATCAGCTACAATCACAATTAGACGAGCTAAAAGAGATGCGTTCTGTAAACGAAACTTTAACTACAAAGCTTAATAAAAATAGAAAAATATCACTATTTATTGGCTCACCATTTACAAAGAAGAAGATGGAGGAAATTGTACAAAATAATAATATTGACAATATGAAATATTTATTAGTTGAACAATGGGTAGATGGGTTAAGGCCTTTAACCGATGAAATAAGTGAAGTTTATGCGCTGGAGTTTGATTTGGAGTGGCACGTTAAAGATGCGATTATGGAATTTTACCCAGCTCAAGTAAAAACTTTTAGAAAATATGATGCTTTGAAAGAATATATAATTGAATTTGGAGGGTAAAACATGACTGAAATGTTGGATTTTATTGGGTCAATCCCAATGGATAGCAATTCCTTTTGGGAGGAGCATAGAAAAAAAGATATCTTTATTAACGGAAATAATCAGGTACAAATCAATGTACAATGTTTGATGAGTGCCAAATATTATACTAATGAAGAACGAATGTTTACAGGATTTTTGAATAAATTTGAAGAATACGGAATGCAAGAAGAATACCACAAAGATGATATTACGAGAGAAGAGAATGTAAAAAATATTTTATCTAACTACTTTATTGTATTTAAGCCTAATGTTAGTGGAAGGTATTTTATTATTGAGGACATAGCTTTATGTGCCAAACCAAAATTTTATCAGCAGGGAATGAGCTTTGTTTCTGTGGCATATTTTAAAGAAAAAGGTACTATTGAGGAGTATATTAGACAGATTACAAAGTCAGGAATTAGAAGTATTACAGGGCTTAGTAACACAGCGCCTATCCCATATATTTTGTGGCAACAAAAAGACACTTCTAACATCTATTTAATAGGAAGAAAAGAAGGATTTAAGCAATGGGAAAATATGATTAGAATTATGGAAACAGGGTTAGTCTATTATCAATTGAATGATTTTGAAAAAAGTCGATTGATATTAAATCCTCGTAATGAGAGGGAGTGTATTGGTTTTGTAGAAACGGAAGTCCATTCTCAATTGTTAAAGTATTTAGAAACAGAACAAGAGATAATCGTAGAGCCACCGAAAACAGCAATTATTACTTCCTCACCTGTATCAAATCCAGTTCCACCAGTTGTTTCAGAAACAATTGCTGAGCCTATAGTTAATAAATTAAAGGAGCTAATTAATAAAGATGGATTTTCGTATAGTGATAAAGATTTGATAAATTTTCATACTGCTATGAAATTGAGAAGTTTTGTAGTTTTGGAAGGGATAAGTGGAATAGGAAAATCGAGGTTAGTTAATTTTTATAGACAAGCATTAAATTTGACTGATGAGCAATATAGATTTGTAAGTGTGCGTTCTTCTTGGACTGATGAATCGGATTTGTTGGGGTATCCTGACATGATAAATCAGCTTTATAGACCAGACCATGACGGAGTTGTTGATTTATTGATTGAAGCGCAAAAAAATCCTGAAAAAATGTATTTATTGTGTTTAGATGAGATGAATTTAGCGAGAGTTGAACACTATTTAAGTCAATTTTTGTCGGCGTTGGAGATGCCTGAAGGGGATAGATGGATTAGTTTATATAACAAAGAAATTGAGTTAAAAAATGCTACAAAATACCCAGCACGCATTCAGCTAAAAGATAACGTATTGTTTGTAGGAACAATAAATAGAGATGAAACAACCTATCATTTTTCGGACAAAGTTTTGGACCGTGTAAACATTATTCAATTAGGGGTTTCGGGCTTAAAAGATGTAAGCTATATTACGTCACTAAATCAAGAGGAGCTTGCCTTACTTGAGGAGATGCACAATATATTACAAAAATCTCAATGGAATAAAGGAATTGGTTACAGAATTATTAAACAAATCGATCAATATATGTCAAGCTTATCAACTACACAATCAATATTAAGTCGTCAAGATGCGTTAGATTTACAAATTAAACAACGAATTTTATCAAAGCTAAGAGGTGACCGTTCATCATTTGAAGGAATTTTATTAGTTCAAGGAAGCGATACAATTCCATTATTAGATTGTCTTAATAAATATGTAACATTATCTAACTTTGAAGATACGAAATTAGTAATAGATAATAAAGTGAAAGAGCTGACAAATTATGGTTATACAATGTAGGGAATTGTTTGAATTTTCGTTGATACTAGACCCTCAAAATGAGAGAAAACAGGTTATCCCTATTACAAAATGGACTAATAATTTGGAGGAGCTTTTGGAATGGAGTGATGAGAAGTGTATTATAATTCAAGAAAATAGAAATTATGACTTATATTTTAACTCTGAAGATAAAAATGCACGATTGTATATAGAAGGGTTGGAGTATACGAGTTTTATAAATATACACTTTGATAATCAAAAAAAGCAATATTATAAGTTGGCAAGTGAAGAAGAATTTAGTTGGTTTCGGTGGGATAAAAGCACCCAAAGTTTAATACCAGGAAAATATTATGTAACAGTACAGGTAAATAATCAAAAATATTATACCCAATTAAAAATATTTCCATTAAGAATTAATAAAGAAGAATTGGACATGATGAAGCAAGAAGTGACAAACTTTTTAGGCACAAAAAAAAATATAGGGTTACAACAAAAGTTATGCCAACAATTTTTAAATTCAAGAGATAAAAAATCTTCTACACTGCAATTTTTATTATTAAATGAAAAAGAAATAATTCATACTTTGCTAGAAATTAGAAAAAATCCTTATGAACAATTAGAAAAAACCTATAATTCAACTTCTATAGAGCGTGCAAAAAAAGTTGATGCTCTTTCTATAAAAAAGACTTTAAAATATGGAAATATTTATCAAAAATCATTTAGTTATACCAAAGTTACTACGTATGATACCCCTGAAAATAGGTGGTTTAAGCGAATTAATGAACAATTAATAGAGTTTCTAGTAAAATTAAATTATGATGAATTAGAAGTTTTTGAACAAACGGTCTGTTTGGAAATTAAGAATATATGTCAAAGTATGCAGTGTTTATTTTGGTATTTGCAAATTTCACCAATTGTAGAACAATCTATTAATTACAAAAGTATGTATGATAGTAAGTTTAGATTGATGTATCAATTGGAGCAATCTTTTAGAGAAGAGGGGAATTCTGATATTCAATTTACTTTGGTTCAGAAACATTTATATCAACAAACTTCATGGTTATATGAAATTTGGGGAGTTATTAAGTTAATTACCTTATTTGTAGATGAATTGGATTATGATATAAAAGTTAATAACACCCAAAAAATGGATTTCTGGTTAACAAAAAATGATATAAGTATTCACATGGTGTATGATAGGTTAGTTCCTCTTTCTTCAGAGCATACAAGCTATTTTTCAAGACCATTATACGCAGTTAGTAAGAAGCATACTAGACCAGATGCTAGAATTGATATTTACAACAAAAATATATTCCAGAAAAGTTTAATAATCGAGTTTAAATATTCTGATATGTATAATGTTTGGCAGGTTGATAGACAAGAAACTAGATGTAGTGAGCAAATTTTACACTATGCTTATCAGTTTCAATCACGATANAAACCTAACCCAGCCAATTTAACTGTCCGTCAGATGAAACAAATTAATCCTGTAGGGGGGGTACTAGTCTGTATACCTCAACTAAGAACAGGGGGAAATATTTTCTATGACGAGGATACAATAGTAACTATTGGTGCTTTGCGACCAAACACCCCTTTTAATGATATAATTTCATATTTAAAGGAAGAAATAGAATATTAAAAAGCTGCACTTCTAATTAGTAGAGGTGCAGCTAAATTTTTTGCCTAAAAATTTTAATACTAAACTTAATTATTATATATTTATCATAAACCTGAAAATTTACAAACTAAAAAATAACTATAGTTTGAGGTAGAGATGGTATTTGTTTTTAAAACGAACAACTTCTAAATTCTATTTGAAATATGGAAATTGAAAAATCGTGATGATCTGAAAAAAATGTCCTGTGTTGATTTACAAATTAAAAAATAACTATAGTTTGAGGTAGAGATGGTATTTGTTTTTAAAACGAATAACTTCTAAATTCTATTTGAAATATGGAAATTGAAAAATCGTGATGATCTGAAAAAAATGTCCTGTGTCGATTTACAAACTAAAATATAGTAAGTTGTTGATTATTTTACTTAAATACATCTTGAATTATTTTGAGAGCATTCATTGCATCTTTTGCAAAATAGTCAGCATTAATTGATTCTGCTAACTGTTCTGTAATAACAGCGCCTCCAACCATAACTTTGCAATTTGGACAATTAATTTTAATGTAATTGATAGTATCTTTCATATTTTGTACAGTAGTAGTCATTAATGCACTTAGTCCTACTAACTTAACATCATGCTCAAGTATTGAATTTACAATAGTTGTAGGTGATACATCTTTTCCAAGGTCGATAATTTCAAAGCCATAGTTTTCGATGATAACTTTAATAATATTTTTTCCGATATCATGCACATCTCCATATACTGTAGCCAAAATTATTTTTGGGGGATTAGCTGGCTTTTCATTTGAGTTCATGAGATGAAGTTTTATAGTTTCAAAACATCTTTTTGCACACTCGGAAGATTTTATCAGTTGTGGTAAAAATAATATTTGTTTTTCATATTCATCACCTACAAAATTTAGGGCAGGAATAATTTCATCTTCAATTATGGAAATGGCACTTTGATTTAACAAAAGTTGTTCGCTACACAAAACAGCTTCTTCCTCCAACCCTTTAATAATAGTTTGTCTAAGTGTAAGTTTAGAGTTTGGGGTATGATTAAATATTTGTTGATTTGAGTAGTTTTGTATATAATTTTCACTGTCAATATCTTTAGCCATAAGCACATTATATGCATCAATAATTTCAAACATTTCTTTGTTACGTGTATTTAAAATTGGTGCGTCAAGCCCTTGATATAACGCAAGTGTAAGCATAGTTTTATTAAGAAGATTTCTATTTGGTAGCCCAAAAGATATGTTGCTAACCCCCAAAACTGTTTTTACTCCAAGCTCTTTTTTGACAAGATAAATGGCCTCTAGTGTTTCTTTTATTAGATTTTGTTGAGCTGATGCAGTTACCATTAAACAGTCAATTAAAATATCTTGTTTGCGAATGCCATATTCAAGTGCAGTATTTACAATGGTTGTAGCGATTTCTAGGCGTTCTTTAGCCGTTTCTGGAATGCCCCTATCATCAAGAGTTAATCCCAAAACACTTGCGCCATATTTTTTAGCTATTGGTAAAATTGTATGAAGACTGTCAAACTTACCATTTACAGAATTAATTATAGGCTTGCCGTTATAAATACGAACTGCCTGTTCAATTGCAAGTGGATTAACGGAGTCAATTTGTAAAGGTAAATCCACAATACTTTGTACCTCAACCACTAGATTTTTCAGCGTTTCGACCTCATCAATATCAGCAAGTCCAACGTTAATATCCAAAATATTAGCACCTTCTTCTTTTTGATCAAGAGCTTCTTTTAAGATATAAGTTAGGTTTTTAGTTGTTAGAGCTTCCTTTAAAAGAGGCTTTCCAGATGGATTTATACGTTCTCCGATTACTCTGATTTCTTCAAAATCCACAACTTTAGATGATGAGCAAACTTTGGAAACATATTTGTTTTTTGGAGGGTTAAATGGTAAATGTCTAGTATTTTTAATGGTTTGTTGAATAAATTCAGGAGTAGTTCCACAACAGCCACCAAAGATAGAAACGCCTTGTTCGACAAATGTTTTGGCGTAATTAGAAAATTGTTCTGGAGTTGTATTATAGTAAGTTGAATTATTTTTTATAGTTGGTAATCCTGAATTAGGTTGTAAAACGATTGGTATAGTAGCAATTGAAGTCAATTTTTTAACTAGTGAAGCAATTTCATTAGGAGCAAGAGAGCAATTAATTCCAACTGCATCAACGCCTAACCCTTCAACAGTTAAAATCATAGCTTCTAAGTCTGTACCAAAAACTGTGCGACCATTTTTTTCAAAGCTCATAGTTGCGAAAATTGGTAAATCGCTATTTTCTTTACAAGCTAAAATGGCAACTTTAAGCTCATATAAATCTGTAAAAGTTTCTAATAAAATTAAATCTGCCCCAGCACTTGATAAAGCTTGTTCTTTGTACACTTCATACATTTCTTCAAATGTAACATTTCCAATAGGTTTTAGCAATTTGCCAGTAGGTCCAATATCAAGAGCAATAAAACCATACTCATTTTCAAGGACAGCATTTTTTGCAAGTTTAATTCCTTGTAAAATCATTTCTTTAACTGAATAATTTACGTTTGTTAATTTATAGGTGTTAGCACCAAAAGTATTAGTTGTAATGATATCACAGCCAGCTTTTAAATATTCCAAGTGAATTTCAGTTATGATTTCTGGATTAGTAAAATTTAAAATTTCAGGTAACTTTTCAGAAGTAAACCCTTTTTTATGAAGCATAGTTCCCATAGCACCGTCTAAAAATAAGCGTTGTGTTTGGAGTAAAAATTTGAAATCTGCCATAGAATTTTCCTTTCTAAAATTAAAAATTGTACGAGTTTCTTCCTTACTAATATGACTTGTATTTTCTAAAATAAAAAATTTTTTTGTAAAAAGTGTATAAAAGCATTTAGACATTGTCAATAATCTTTTTAGGACTCTTAATAGTTATATCATTTTTTATAGGAGTGTGCAAATGAAAATTATTTTTAAATAGGACTTGAAAAATATGTTCCTATCTGTTATTATACTTCCTAATAACAAAATTATTGGACGTAGTGTTAACTACATAATTAAGTAAAGGTGGCTAAGTATGAAGTTAGAATTTTGTAAGATGCATGGAATTGGAAATGATTATATTTATTTTAATTGTCTTGAGCAAGAGCTTGAAAATCCTAGTGATGTAGCAATTAAACTTTCTCATAGAAATTTTGGAATTGGTGGTGATGGGATTGTAATGATTTGCAGTTCTTCTGTGGCAGATGCAAAAATGAGAATGTTTAATTTAGATGGTAGTGAAGGAAAAATGTGTGGAAATGCAATTAGATGTGTTGGGAAATATTTATTTGATAATGGATTGATACAAAAAGATACAATTTCTATAGAAACTTTGAGTGGTATCAAATATTTAGATTTAACTACAGAAAATGGAAAAGTAATTGGTGTAAAGGTGGATATGGGTGCGCCTATTCTTGTACCAGCTGAAATTCCAGTAAAGTTAGATGAAATTATTAACCAACCTTTAAATATTGATGGTAATACTTATTTCGTTACTTGTGTTTCTATGGGAAATCCTCATGCTGTGGTTTATGTTGATGATGTGGAAAACATTGATATTGAACAGATTGGACCAAAATTTGAACATAATTCAATTTTTCCAGAGCAAGTAAATACTGAATTTGTGCAATGTTTACCAGATGGAACATTTAAAATGAGAGTTTGGGAAAGAGGAAGTGGTGAAACTTTGGCTTGTGGTACAGGTGCTTGTGCAGTAGCAGTGGCAGGAGTTTTGAATGGTAAGGCCAAAAAAGATGAAGATATTATCATTCATTTAATAGGAGGAGATTTAACTATTAAATATACAGCTGAAACTGTTTTTATGAGTGGTGGAGCGACAAAAGTATTTGATGGTGTTGTAGAATTATAGTAAAATAGAAGTGTAACGAAAACTTAAAAATATAGGAGTGTACAAAATGAATATTAACACAAATTATTTAAACTTAGAAGAAAGCTATCTTTTTTCTACAATTGCAAGAAAAGTAAACGAGTTTCAAGAAGCTAACAAAGATGCAAAAGTAATCCGTCTTGGAATTGGTGATGTTACATTACCTCTTACAAATTCAGTAGTTTCGGCAATGCAAGAAGCAGTTACAGAGATGTCTAACTCAGAAACATTTAAGGGGTATGGGCCTGAGCAAGGTTATGAGTTTTTGAGAACGGCAGTAAAAGAATATTATGGAAGAAAAAATGTTGAACTTGCACCAGATGAGATTTTTATTAGTGACGGAGCAAAAAGCGACCTTGGAAATATTCTTGATGTATTTGAATTAGAAGGAACAAGTTTAATTCCAAATCCAGTTTATCCAACTTATTTAGATACTAATGTAATGTTAGGTAGAAAGATAAATTTCTTAAATGGTAATGAGAATAATAACTTTTTGCCAATGCCAGAAGATGGAGATGGTGGAGATTTAATTTATTTATGCTCGCCAAACAATCCTACAGGAGCAACTTATACTAGAGACCAATTACAGATTTGGGTTGATTATGCAAATAAAAATGGTTCGGTAATTTTATTTGATAGTGCATATGAAACATTTATTAAAGATGATAATTTACCAACTAGTATTTTTGAAATTGAGGGAGCTAGAACTTGTGCAATTGAGTTTTGTTCATTCTCAAAAACAGCTGGATTTACAGGAACTAGATGTGGATATACAGTAATTCCACATGATTTAGTATTAAACGGAACTAAAGTAAATAAGCTTTGGTTAAGAAGACAAACTACTAAATTTAATGGAGTGCCATACATTATTCAAAAGGGTGCAGCAGCTGTGTTTACAGAACAAGGGCAAAAAGAAACTAGAGCAAATGTTGCTTATTATTTAGAAAATGCAAAAATTATTAGAGAGGCATTTACAGAGCTTGGTTTTTGGTTTGTTGGAGGAGATAACTCACCTTATATTTGGATTAAGTGTCCAGCAGGTTATGACTCTTGGCAGTTTTTTGATAAATTATTAAATGAGGCTCATGTAGTAGGGACTCCAGGAGTTGGGTTTGGTAGCAATGGTCAAGGATATTTTAGAATTTCTGCTTTTGGAAATAGAGAAAATGTAATTGAAGCTACAGAGAGAATTAAAAAATTATTTAGATAATACAAATAGGCTATAGATTAATAATCTGTAGCCTATTTGTATTATCAGTTTTCAGATTAGAATATAGTAATAATTGAATAAGAATTAATATGAGAAAAAAAGTTTTATAGTAAATGTTTTGACAAAATAAGGTTTTGTTTAGCAGTATTTTGTTAAATTATTAAGGTTTTGATAAATTTTTTAGAGTGTTATGTTAAAAAATTATATTTTAGCTTGAATTTTTGTAGTAAAAATGGTAAGATAAATACAATAAGTAAAAAAAGTTTATTAAATTCTTTATAGTAAAATTATTATATATTATAATAAAAAATGATAAGTGTATTTAAAGATGTACTTGTGTACATAATATGTGATGTAGGTAAATTATAGTAAGTTAAGGGGTAAAAACAAATAGGATGTTAGGCTTTGAATATTTATAATAGGAAGGAAGATTGATATGACGCATAGTATATCGTTGAAAGAGATTATAGATTTAATTCATATTGTAGAAAATTCAAGTAATTTAAGACAGACATATGAAAAATTAGTGAAAGCCCTAAAAGTAACTGTGGAACAAAGTTTAGGAGGAGTTTTAAGTGAATTTGAGGAAATTCCATCTAATAAGATAACGCTTGAGTTAAAAAAAGATTTAGAGGATTTGATGCAAACTTTAAAGCAAATTGATACTACGTATAATTATCAAGTTCCTACAGATGAATATTTAAGCTCTTTAAAGGAAGAAGCTTACAAATCTTTAACTAATATTAGCACAAAAACTCAATCTGTTTTAGATCCAAATTATACAGTACTATCTATGATGAGTTTATATCTAAAATTAGTGTTAGGGATAGACCAATATTCGGATATTATGGAAAAGGATTTAAAAATAATTGAGCCAGAGGCTATAGAAATTACGCATAAATGTTTATCAGCCCTATTGTTTTATAAACTATATGACGAAGAAACTGCTACAGAGTTATGTAAAGTGAGTTTGGGAAAAAGCATGGAGTAGCAATGGGTGTTGTAGTATAAGTATTAATGGTTAGGGTAGGTTTTTAAAAGGAGAGAAAGTATGTTAATTAATGTGGTTCAGACAGCAATAAATGAGTGTTTTAAGTGGATAAGTCCAGAAGAAGCTACTGATGCTAAGGTAGTTTTAGATAATATTTGTACAAGTTTAAATAAGGAAATTGTGCCTGTAGTTCAAAAAGAACTTGAGGAATTAGAATTAGTTGAAGAGTTAGCACCATTATTAGAGCAGTGTGTTACAAATGACCTTCATTGGCAAGAAGAACTAGTAAAATCAGATGCAGCCAATGATATTAAGGGGCTTTATGAAAAATTTAAAGACCGTGATTTAACTTCAAAACCTGAAATTATTGCTTCTGTTGGAGATTTGATTGGTGTAATTGAGCATTATAATTATGATGAGGAAAATCTTTATTACAAAGGGTTTATTTATACATGTTTAGCATGGATTATGTTATATTTATGTGAAACTACAGAAAAATCTATTTTAAAAGGTGAATTAAAAGCCAGTTTAGAAGGATTACTAGATGATTTACAAAGTGTTCATGAAGAATACTAAAATATTTTTTTGCCCTTGTTATTATGATAATAAGGGTTTATTTTTTGCATTATTCCAGAAAAAGTTGTATAATTATAGTAGAAAGATTTTTTGGAGGAGTGATAATAATGGTTGATATAAAC
>LNZR01000046.1 GCA_002007365.1 Epulopiscium sp. Nele67-Bin005
AATGAGCATTGTATTATTTTATCAGAAAGTCATGAGCCGATGCAAATTACAAAAGAAACTTTTAGTACATTGTTGGATTTTGTAACGACGCTACCACATTATTTTGCTGGCTCAAACGCTGATTTACCAATAGTTGGAGGGTCTATATTATCGCATGAACATTATCAAGGGGGGAGCTATACTTTTCCGATGGATAAAGCTTCAAAATTGTTTGATATTAAATTAGTAAACTACCCTTCAATTTCTGCTCATGCATTAAATTGGCCATTATCAACTATTAGATTATCATCTACAAATAAAGAAGATTTGGTAAAATGTAGCGATGAAATTTTGCAAAAGTGGAGAAGTTATTCAGACTCAGAATGCGATATTTTCAGCTATTCAGATGATACGCCACACAATACAATTACTCCAATTTGTAGGAGAAATGGCGAAAATTACGAAGTGGATTTGGTGTTGAGAAACAACAGAACTAGCGAAGAATATCCTTTAGGAATTTTTCACCCTCATCAAGAAGTACACCATATTAAAAAAGAAAACATCGGCTTAATTGAGGTTATGGGTCTTGCTATTTTGCCAGGAAGATTGTTAGAAGAGATGGAAGATGTGAAAGATTTTATACAAAATAAATCATCTGATGTAGCTTCATATCATCAAGAATGGGCAAATTTACTAAAAGAAAATTATACAGAAGATGTAGATGTAGAACAATATGTTATATCTGCACTTGGAGATAAGTTTTCTACAGTTTTGGAACACGCTGGAGTATACAAACTTACACCACAAGGTAAAGTTGGCTTTAAGAAGTTTATTGATGAAATTAATAACTAAAAAATTTAGCTTCCATAGAAATATGGAGGCTTTTTTGTGCTATAATATTTCCAAAAAGGAGCAATATTTATGGATTTAGATAGTAAAATTATTACTCAAATTCAACAAATTTCTATGGGTTTTTCTCATATTTTGAAAGTTATTTTATTTGGCTCTAGGGTAAGAATGGATAATAGTTTAAGAAGTGATATAGATTTATTGGTTTATAGCGATGAGGAAATTTATAATTTTATTGAACAACTTGAAGAAATTGAAACGTTGTTAATATTTGATGTAGTACTATATAATTCAAATTTAGAAGAAGGATTTTTGAATTCTATTGCTAAAGAAGGAGTGAATATTTATGAAAAATCTAATTTATAAGTTAGAGAATTTGAAAAAGGCGTTTGCAAGGTTAGAAGAGGTGAGCAATTTTTATGATGGAACAAATGATATGATTAGAGATAGCCTAATTCAGCGATTTGAATTTGTGGCAGAATTAACCCACAAAACTTTAAATGAAACTTTGCGATATATGGGGGTCAATTTAGAAAATAGATTTCCAAGAACTATATATAAATATGCATATCAAAATTTCTTGATTGATGATGAAAATTTGTGGCTAGCTTTAATTCAGGATAGAAATTGTACTTCACATATGTACGCTGAAGAAGTAGCAATTAATCTAGCTAGAAAAATTCAAAATCAATATATACCAATTATTAGTAAATTAATATGTAAGATTGAAGAGATTATTGCATAAGGAAAGTTTTTCAATTGGGAATATACGTAAAAATATAGTGGGAAATTTTATATAATATATACAAAAATATATATTTTTTTGGTTTAGAGTTGTAATTTTTGAGAAAACAAGCTATAATTAATTTATAGTTCAAAGTATTATTTGAAGAGAAAAGTTTAAAATTAAATTGATGTACTAAAATATTAATCATTAAATGTTATGCCGATTAATATTGTTTTTGAGAAAGGAGCATTACTATGAAATTACACGAATACCCAGCTTTTTACGGAACTGACGCAAGATTTTTACAAAGTATCACTCGCAAAGTAGAGTATATTAATGAGGTCGTTAACCCAGAGGTTTTATTATCAAATTGGGAACAAGAAGCGACAACCTACGCAATAGAGATGACTCCTGAACGACAAGAAATTTTAGTACATTATATTGAAGAATATTGCCAAGAAAATATTGATGTAGCATTCATATAAAATTTAGCTTCCATAGAAATGTGGAGGCTTTTAGTTTGTAAAAAAACATTTAATTTGTAGGAGAATATAAAATTGGGACTTGTTTTTTTTTTTTTTGTATGGTACAATTAAGACGTAAGGTAATATTTTGAGAAATGGTAGAATCTCGTAAGGTGGTGTGGGGCTTCTATTATAGTTTGAGTGGTGTCGGACTATAGTAGGGGTCTTTTCACTGTGAGTAGATTTTAATAGAAAAGTAGACAAGCAGTGTTAATTTTTTGTGTACTATAAATAAAGTTACATATAATTTTGATTAGGGTATTGTTTTTTTTTTTTTGGAATTATAATTATAAGTATAGCATTAAGCTAATTGATAAATTGTGTGAAGAATATGCCATATTTCGAGTTCATTCGGAATAGGCATATTTTTTTGCTTACACTTATAATTTGTAGGAGAGTATAAAATTGGGACTTGTTTTTTTTTTTGGTATGGTATAATTAGTACATAAGGTGAAATTTTCAAAAATATCATTATCTCGCATTTTGTACAGAGCGTCTTTTTAAATTAGGGTGGTGTCTAATTTGAGAAGGCGTTTTTTATATAAGTGAATAAAAATATAAATTTAGGAGAAAAAGGAAATAATTTGTAGAAGAATGTAAAATTGGGACTTGTTTTTTTTTTTTGTATGGTATAATTAAAAGGTAAGGTGAAATTTTCAAAAATATCATTATCTCGCATTTTGTACAGGGCGTAATTAGATCAGGGTGGTGTCTGTTTCTAGTTGCGCTTTTTTGCGTTATTGGTTCGTAACAGATTGAGGTTTAATTCGATAAATTCGGATTATATCTCAATTTTTTTGCCAAAATTTATCTCAAATCAAAATTTTGGCAAAAAATTTCCAAACAGAGGACAGAAAATGTAGATTATCACGATTTTTGAAATTTGCATTTTGCCAGTGGAGATTATTTTGAAATAAGACACAAAAAAAGAACAACTTATAGGTTGTCCTTTTTTAAAAATTAAGCGATTTTGTTTACCATACGAGCAAGAGTTGATTTTTTACGTGCTCCAGTATTTTTGTGGTAAATTCCTTTAGCTGTAGCTTGGTCAATTTTTTTAACTGCTACTTTTAATTGCTCTTGAGCTAAAGCTTTATCGTTATTTTGTGTTGCAACTACAACTTTTTTGCAATAAGTTTTTACTGCAGATTTGATTGCACGGTTACGAGCTGTTTTAGTTGCGATTACTTTAATACGTTTTTTTGCTGATTTAATATTTGCCATTTGTAGGTCCTCCATTTATTATAATTTTATTCGACACGGTTTGGGGAATAATAAACGGTTTTAACATACCTTATATTATATAATAAGCTATGGTGATAAGTCAATGTATAGATTAAAAAATTCTGTAAAAAATAACTAGAGTATTAAATATTGTGTATAGAAAATGTAAAATAAAACCAAGGTTTAATATTAACATTTACAAATAAAATTCGAGGTGACGAAATGGAAAAGGAAACTCTAAAATTTACTCCACGTACAGATTTAGCAATAGAAATTGGGGCATTATTAAAGGAAGAACATGATGATGATAACTATGAAATTGAGGGAGTTCAAATTGATACAAATACTCAACCTGTGTTCAAAAAAACTCATATTACAATTTTAAATGAAGCTGGAGCAAGTGCAATGGGCAAGCCTGTTGGACATTATATTACGCTTGAGTCGCAAGAATTAAAAGAGAATGACCCAGAGGCTCACAAAAAAATTATACAAGAAGTTTCAGAAACAATAAAATCTTTATTGCCAAAGACAAAAGAAACGTTAAATGTATTGGTGGTTGGGCTTGGTAACCGTCAGGCAACTCCAGATACGCTTGGACCATATGTTACGGATAAAGTTTTGGTAACTCGCCATATTGCGCAATTTGTACCAGAAGCAATTGATGAATCAGTGTGTCACTTAAGTAGTATTGCGCCAAGTGTTATGGGGCTTACAGGCGTTGAAACTAGTGAGATTGTAAAGGGTGTGGCCTCTCATATTAAGCCAGATTGTATTATTGCAATTGATGCCTTGGGTTCAAGAAGTGCCTCAAGAATTAATACTACAATCCAAATTAGTAATACGGGGATTTCTCCAGGTGCAGGAATTGGAAATAAGCGTAAACAATTGAATGAAGAAACTGTTGGTTGCCCAGTAATTGCAATAGGTGTGCCGACTGTTGTTGATGCTGCAACTTTGGTAAATGACACTATGGATTGCTTGATTGAAAATATGATGATGGAAACGGATAATAATGCACTATTAAATATGTTAAATGACTTAGGTCAACAAGAAAAATACTCATTAATTCAAGAGGTTATAACTCCAGTTATGGGTAATTTATTTGTTACTCCAAAAGATATTGATGAAGTAATAGTTTATCTTGGAAACGTTATCGCAAACGCAATAAATATAGCTGTTCACCCTGGAATTACGATAAATGATGTAAATAAATATAGATATTAGTCATAAAAGAATAAGCTGGCGTATACAATAGTAAAAAGATGTACAAGGGGGGAAATATGCCAGCTTATTTTGCACGAAATATAAAAAATTATGGACAGACTTTATTACCATATCATGTTGCATTAGTAGTATTTATAACGGCTACAGTGGGTGGGACTTACAAAGAACTCAACTTTTTAACTAACAATATGGGACCATTAACACTTACAAAAATTGCTATGCCAACTTCTAATGCAACAATGGATTTAGAAGTTTTTGGAAGAAAATATTTAGACTATATTGTAAAATTAGGGGTGGAAAGTCCTCTAACTTATGTGCATCATAGTATGCCATTTGCGAAAGATTGGCCAATTCTATTGAGTGGAGAAGGGTTGACGGCAGTTTTTGAAGTTCCTGATGCTCATGAATTAATTAATCTGGAAAAAGAGAGTATTTATACACCATCACTTTTAATTCCTGTAGAACAACAAATTGATTTATCAAATTTGAACAATATAAATTATTTAATAAGTAATATCTATAGTTTTCACGCAGAATTTAGTGGACTAGCTACAAAAGTTATGGAGCTGTGGGACTTTGAACAGTTAGCCTCACAAAAATTAACTATTGATACAAATGGAAAAGGACCTCAAGTTTTAATATTCCATACCCACGCAAGTAGCGAAAGTTTTGTAGGAGGATTATCAATTGTTGAACTTGGAGAAGTTTTGGCTCAATTAATTGAAGACGTTTTAGGACTAGAAGTATTACACGTGACAAATGTATTTGATAGCCCAAGTAGGACAGGTGCATATGATAGAATGGACCCTATAATGCAAAATATTGTTGACCAAAATCCAACGATACAATTTGCTATAGATTTACATCGTGATGCTGTTAGTGGGGACACACACATAGTTGGTGATTTAAATGGTGAAGACACTGCAAAGATTATGTTTGTTAACGGAATTACAATGCGTCCAAATGCAAATGATGAACTAGTTTCGTTACAATATTTACCAAATAATTATTTGAAAGAAAACTTAGCTTTTTCACTTCAAATGTATCTTCAAGGGAAGACTTATTACCCAGATATTATGAGAAAAATTTATTTAATGCCATATAGATATAGTACCCATATGGTTCCATATTCATTGTTAGTAGAAGTTGGTTTCCAAACTAATACTGGAGATGAAGCAATAAATGCACTAGAGCCGATTGTTAATATGCTTGCAAATGTTTTTGATTTGAATTAGAAAAAAGCTACTCTTATAGTTTTAGGAGTAGCTTTTTTGGTTATTCTGACCAAGGATATAAAAAAATATCTTTTAAAAATATAGACTCATTTTCACAAAACGAAGGGGAAATACTAGCTTCATTTTCAGAATTAGAAACCGTATTTACTAGATTAAATTGTTCGTCTGTAAGTACAAATTGCTTAATAGTTTCGGTTTTTGGGTCGATTTCCCAATATTCATCAACGCCATAATTTGTATAAATATCAATTTTGGTGCATTCGTTAATTGGTGATAGTATTTCTACAACTAAAGTTGGAATACCGTAGTAAACATCAGAAGTAATTTTTGATGGATAATCTACTATTGAGATGTCAGGAGCAAATTTATTAACTCCTCTTTCAAAGGAAATATCCATATGTGGAAGGGCTGTATAATTAGTAGTTTGGAAAATCTCTTTGAATTTGCTCCATAAGTTAACTCTAATTGTGCTATGAGTTGGACTAACTTTATTTGGAATATAGCGAAGTTGCCCATTTATCAGTTGTTCTATAGGTTTTTGCATATACGGGTTACCAGTTATCAAAAAATCGCCTCCTTAAATATTAGTTCTCAAAACTTTGCTGATAAAATATACATCTTTTTCCGTTTGACCAATAACATATTCATTTTCATCAGTAGCAATAATTCTAACAATGTCAAGGCTATCCCCCTCAACAAGTTGCTTTGTATATTGAATATGAATAGATTTGATTGGTTTTTTGGCAAGCTCTGTGGTGTTATACATATCAGTTGTCCAGCGAATATGATATTTGTTATTCATGTGTTGGTTCATATCAATTTCGCTACTATAAACATTTCTACTAGTTGATTTTACAGTGGTTTGAGGCTTTGGACTAAGTTTAGGTAAAGTTTCTCCCTCATAATCAAAAACATCAAAATCGAATATTCCACTACTGTTTTTTAGCTTAATAGGACGGTGAGTTTGTTTGTCCATCAAAAAATAATAAGTTGTAATATCTCCGATAAAATCTTTTTGTTCATTAAAAATCTCAAATTTTCTAATGATAAAAAGTTTATCAATTCCAGCAACAAAAGTATCAATTGTTAGGGTGTCATCTACTTTTGGAGTATAATCTAAGTTAACTTTGTTGCGTACCATAATCCAATAAAATTTTTCGTGAGTGGCAGTAAAAGCTATTTTTTGCAAACGAGAATGTTCTCTTGTCATCTCTTGAGTAAAGTCGATTAAAGCTTCCATTTTCAAGTGTTGAGAGCTGTTTACATCTTTAAAACCTATCGTAAAATTTCGTGTTAATTTGTCCATTGTACAATCTCCTTTTTGAATAAGTATAGCGTTATAAAATTTTTTGGTCAATATCCAATTTGAAATCTCTTTAATAAGGAAGAAAGTCGAAAAGATTGTATAAAAGTAGGGGTGGTAGATTGCAAAAAATCCGAACCTATGCTATTATGAAAAAAATTAAGCTACTAGAAAGGAGTAAAATATGGACTCTTTAAGATTGGTACTCACTGTAATCTTTGTTATTTCGGCGTTGGCTATAATCATTATCGTGTTACTACAAGAAGGAAAAGCAGGTGGTTTAGGTGGAATTACTGGAGAAAATTCAGGAACATTCTGGGCCCAAAATAAAAAACATAGCTTAGAAGGAAGGTTTGAACTAGCAACTAAATTAATAGCTGCAGTATTTATGATATCGGCCCTTTTACTTGGTGTTGTTTAGATTTTAAAGACTGCGAAAGCAGTCTTTTTTTATAGCCAAACTATTATAAATTGGTGCGAAATTTCATATTGTTAATGTAGTCAGAAAAAATTTTTGCATTAACTGATTAAACTTTATAGAAATGGGGAATTACTCTATTATGCATGAAAACTTAAAAGAAAAACGGAAACAAACTATATTAAAAATGACGACTGAACCTACTTATAAGCCATCGAAAATCAAGGAACTAGCAACGATACTTCAAGTGCCACCACATGATCGCAAAATGTTTGATGAAATAATGGAAGAGTTAGTTAGAGAAGGGAAACTACTTAAAAATAAGCGTGGAAAATTTATCGTTCCAAGTACAATAAATCTAATTTCTGGTACATTTCAAGGTCACGCAAAAGGTTTTGGATTTTTAATTATGGAAGATGAGCCAGAGGATTTATTTATTCCTGCTCAATCAGTAAATGGAGCAATGCACAAAGACAAAGTTATGTGCAAAATAGTAAAAGCGAAATCAGGAGAAAGGAGAGCAGAAGCAGAAGTTGTTGAGGTGTTAGAGCGTAATTCTGGAAATTTGGTCGGGATTTATGAACAAGGAAAAAGTTTTGGGTTTGTAGTTTTAGATGAGCAAAAATATTCTAAAGATATTTTTATTTCCAAAAAACACTCTAAAGGAGCAGTTAGTGGGCACAAAGTTTTGGTAAAAATTACTAATAGTGGAACTGAAAATAAAAATCCTGAAGGAGAAGTAATTGAGATTTTGGGGCATTCAAATGACCCAGGAGTTGATATTTTATCTGTAGTTTATCAATATGATTTGCCAACTGTATTTCCAAATGCTGTAATGCAAGAGGTTATGGGCGTTTATGATGAAGTTTTGGATAAAGATAAAAAAGGAAGAACCGACCTTAGGGGTATCCCGATGGTGACAATTGATGGAGAAGATGCCAAAGACCTTGATGATGCTGTATCTTTGGAGATTTTGGATAACGGCTTATATCGTTTGGGTGTTCATATTGCAGATGTTACACATTATGTAAAAGAAGGAAGTGAGCTGGATAAAGAAGCTTTGGAGCGTGGAACTAGTGTATATTTGGTGGATAGAGTAATTCCAATGCTTCCACATAAATTGAGCAACGGAATTTGTTCGTTAAATGCTGGGGTTGATAGACTTGCCCTAACTTGTATGATGGATATTGATAGTTCTGGAAATGTGCAGTCTCATCAAATAATGGAAACGACTATAAATGTTGACGAGAGAATGAGTTATACACAGGTTAAACAAATTTTGATGGACCATGACGAGGAGCTAAGGGAGAGGTATAAAGAATTTGTTCCGATGTTTGAGGAAATGGAAAAGTTGGCCAGCATTCTAAGAAAGAAACGTGAACGTCGAGGAGCAATTGATTTTAATTTTCCAGAAACAAAAATTATATTAGATAAGGAAGGTAAGCCTGTTGAATTAAAACCTTATGATAGGAATGTGGCTACTAGATTGATTGAGGAGTTTATGCTTGTGTGTAATGAAACGGTTGCTGAAGATTACTTTTGGCAAGAGAAACCATTTTTATATCGTTCACATGAAAATCCAGACCCAGAAAAAGTTTCTTCCTTAACACAATTGATTAAAAATTTTGGCTATGAGGTTAAGGTTAATACCCAAAAAACTCACCCTAAAGATATGCAAAAAATATTATCAGATATGGAAGATAAACCTGAAAATACGATTATTAGTCAACTGTTATTGCGTTCGATGAAGCAAGCTCGTTATACCGATGATTGTTTGGGGCATTTTGGATTGGCAGCAAAATATTATTCTCATTTTACATCACCAATTAGACGTTACCCAGATTTGCAAATTCACAGAATTATAAAATATAATTTGCATGGAAAATTAAAAGGTAGCAAAGAGAAAAAGTTGGGAGATAGAATGCCAACAGTTGCAAAGCTTACATCTGTTAAAGAACGCCGAGCTGAAGAGGCAGAACGTGAAACTATAAAGATGAAAAAAGTTGAATTTATGGAAGATAAAGTTGGTAGAATTTTTACAGGAACTATAAGTGGAATTACTTCTTGGGGAATTTATGTGGAGCTTCCAAATACGATTGAAGGTTTGGTTCATGTTAGTGAAATGAACGATGACTATTACGTTTTTGATGAAGCGAATTATAGATTTGTCGGTGAGCGTACCCACAAAATTTATCAACTAGGGGATACGGTTGAAGTTAAATTGATTAAGGCTGATAAGGCTCTACGTACTATAGATTTTAGAATTAAATTGTAAATAATTATGTAAAAAGTGTTTAGGAAGGGGAAATATAGGGCATACTAAATTCACATAGTATTATATTTCCCTCTTGAAAAATAATAATACTGTGGTATAATGTTAAAATAACAGAGAGGAGGTCTGGAGATGGCAAAGGATAAAAATGCCTATAAATTAATTGCACAAAATAAAAAAGCGTATCATGATTACTTTATTGAAGAAACTTTTGAAGCAGGAATTGTACTTGTTGGAACAGAAGTAAAATCAATTCGTCAAGGTAGTGGTTCGGTCAAAGAAAGTTTTATTCGTATTAAAGATGGAGAAGCATTTTTATTTAATATGCACATTAATCCTTATGATAAAGGAAACATCTTCAACAAAGACCCACTTAGAACTCGAAAACTGTTATTACACAAAAAAGAAATTACTAAATTAGTAGGAGCAGTTGCTACAAAAGGAATGACGATTGTACCTTTAAAAGTTTATATTAAAGGTAGCTTGGTAAAGGTAGAAATTGGATTAGCTCGTGGTAAAAAACTTCATGATAAGCGCCAATCTATTGCAAGCAAAGATGTTAGACGACAAAATGAAAGAGATTTTAAAATTAAAAATCTTTAATCCAAATACGGGGGTGCACTGGTTTCGACGGGGGTCACGTACTTTGGGGCAGCCATTCGTAGGAAGTCTACACTACGTAAAAAGAGGACATTTAAATTAAACGCAGAAGACAATTTTGCATTAGCAGCTTAATGCTGCTAGTTTCTCCTAGCTAGCCCACAGGCAAGGAAGAAACTCCATTTAAGTGGGGAACGACTTGTGTTAAGCTTTGCCCACAAGCTGTACTTATGAAGCTACTAAAACTATAAGCCTGTCTTTGGGCGTGTAGTAGAGGGAATGTCAAATTGAAGAATATAATGGTAGAGACCACGACTTATGGACTTTCGGACAGGGGTTCGATTCCCCTCACCTCCATTTAAAAACTCACGAATAAGATAAAATTCGTGAGTTTTTTTGTGTATTAAAGTTTCATATCGCCATCTTTAATTAAACCTTTGTTGTACATAAACTTATAAATTATAAAATTTAATATAGCAGGCAAAATAAAACATAGTAGCAATATTGCGATACCTTTTTCAAATGATGAGCCTGTTGTAGCTTCCCATGCTAACAATGGACCTACCAGACCCGAAGTCCCCATACCAGCACCACTTGCTACATTTTCTAATTTAAAAACAACTGTAGATAATGGGCCAAGTATTGCGCTAGTTAAAATTGATGGTATCCATATTTTTGGATTTTTAACGATGTTAGGAATTTGTAGCATAGAAGTTCCAAGACCTTGAGCAAATAAACCATCAATACCATTATCTTTAAAACTAATAATTGCAAAACCTATCATTTGCGAACAACAACCAACTGTAGATGCACCTGCGGCTATACCTGATAATCCAAGTATTATACTAATGGCAGCAGAGCTAATTGGTAAAGTAAGAAATATACCCATAAGTACAGATATAACAATTCCCATCAAAAACGGCTGAAGAATAGTAGCCGCTTCTATAATTTCACCCAACATAAACATAAAATTAGAAATAGTTGGCCCAACTAATAATCCTGCGGCACTTCCAGAAAGAATAGTAACTGCTGGTGTAATTAAAATATCAATTTTAGTTTTGCCAGATATGTAATTACCAACCTCAACACCTACAATAGTTGCAATAAATGCTCCAAGGGGTTCTCCTGTTCCTGATAAAACTATAGTTCCATTTTGTATCAAAGTTCCATTTAAAAACCCAACAGCATATGCACCAACTAGTCCATTCAAAGCACTTGCATATAAAACTAAAGGTTTAGCCCCTAGTTTATAAGCTGTACCAATTGCAATTCCAATACCAGTCAAAACTGTGCAAATGCTTGCTAAACTAAGTAATAGCTGGCTATTGATTAATACACCGATTTGCTTTATGATAAGACCTATAATAAGTGTGGAAAATAATCCACCAGCCATACCACTTAAACCATCAATTAAATATCTATTAACAAATTTTTTCATACATTTTCCTTTCTTTATGTACATATTAAAATTAACAGGTGTCTTGTCACTAAGCTATCATATATTTATACATATGTCAAGGAGTGACTTAATGTATGTAGTTTAGTTGCTATAAAATGTGCTAATATATAACATTTTATATGGACAAGTACAAATAACTATGCTAAAATATTATAAAGTAAGTAAAAGTTTAATCTAAGGATAAATAAGAAGGGGTATATATGTATAAACAATCACAATTTAATGTTATACAACCTATTGATAAAGAATATTTAATTTTTAATACTCTTAGTGGGGCTATGGCTAAGCTAAATAGAGAAACTTTAAATCGATTAGAAAATATTGAAAATATGACATTAGATGCTCTTGAGTTGCAAAATATGATAAAATGTGGATTTATTATAAAACAGTCAGTATCAGAAGTTGAAGATTTGAAGAAAATACAGTATCAAAAAAGAAATACTACCAATAGTTTAAATTTAGTTATTGCACCTACATTAGAATGTAATTTTAATTGTGGGTATTGTTATGAGTCTCCTGAAAAGGGAATAATTACTAAGGAGGGACAAGATAACATACTAAAATTTTGTAAAGATACACTTAGTTCAAATAAAATAACAACGATAAATGTATGTTGGTATGGAGGAGAGCCTTTATTATATCCAGATATAATAGATAATCTATCTTTAAACTTCCTTCAAATGTGTAAAGATTATAATATTAAGTATACAGCAATTGCAGTAAGTAATGGTTCATTAATAGATAACAGATTGGCTGATAAGCTTATTAATAATCATATAGATAAAATTCAAATCACATTAGATGGAGTTGAACAAGTTCATAATAAAAGGCGACCTTATATGAATAATGGCAATTCATTTGAAAAGGTTATAAATGGAATTGAGAATTTATTATCAAGAGATATACAAGTACTTATTAGAATGAATGTTGATAAAGGAAATCAGTTTGAGATAGAACCTCTGCTAAAGTATTTATCTACTAGGTTTATTAATAAATCTAATTTAAAGTTTAGTTTAGGGTGTATATTTGCTAATGATGATAATACATATATTACTAACGAGTTATTAACTTCTGAAGAGTTTAGTCAGATTAAGTATAATACTATATTTTTGTTGGAAAAATATGGATTTACTACTTCAGTAAAAAATATATTACGTTCTAAAAAGATTAACTACTGTGGTGCAACTAAGAGGTTATCATATGTAATTAGCCCCACAGGAGATATATATAAATGTTGGAATGATATAGGTAAGAAAGAGTTATTAATAGGAAATTTAGATAAGGCAGGAAAACTAGAAAATAAATTGAATGATAGATGTGAAAAGTGGTTATCTCATAGTATATATATAAATGAAAAGTGTAAAGGTTGTAACGTATTGCCTTTATGTGGTGGTGGTTGTCCCAGACAGCAGATTAATTGTAATAAATTACCTATATGTGAAGATATACGATTTAATATAAAGCAATTAGTAAAGCTATTATATAGTCAAAAGATAAGGAGGTGAAAGGAATGGAAATTATATTAGAAGCAGATTATTCAATGGATATAATAATGATGAGTCATTGTGATCTAGATATTTGTGCTGTAGATTTAGATTGTTTAGATATTGGAGATTTGTTGGAGGACTAGATAATCAGGGTTATTATGTATTATATAATACATCAAAAGGGTATATGTATAATGCAGATTGTAATGGAGCAATCACTTTTAGAATCACACTCCTTTAGGTGTGGGAGGTTCAGAGAGTAGGAGTAATTACCTACATGTGAAGTGATATAAAGCAATTAATAAGGCTGGGATATATTTAAAAGATAAGGAGGTGAAAGGAATGGAAATTATATTAGAAGCAGATTATTCAATAGATATAATGATGATGAGTCATTGTGGGGCAGATATTTGTGGTATAGATGTAGATTGTTTAGATATTGGAGATTTGTTAGAGGACTAGATAATGAGGGTTATTATCTAAGTTGTATATAAAGATTAAAAGAGTCTAAATTTACTATGAAGAAATTCAATAAAGGAAAGGTATTTTACTCAACAGAAGTTGACTAAAATAAAAACTCACAAGCCTAGAGGTTTGTGAGTTTTTATTAATTGAGAAAGAAAATGGTTGGCAAGTAAATATGATTGAGATAAAGTGTAGTGTGGGTAGTATTGAGTTGTAAACTTATGATATAATACGAATAAATGATTATTGGAGGAAATTTGAATGATAGTGGCAAAAAAGAAAGATGATAAATTTACAACGGAAGCTATAATTGCAGAAGATAACAAGGTGAGAGCTGTATATGCTGGACAACCTCAAGAAGTTGGAGGTACAGGTACAGATTTTAGACCAGGGCAATTGGTAGTTGCAGGGTATGCTTCTTGTGCAAATATGACGGTTAGCAAGGCGTTAATTGCTGATGGAATTGAGTTTGAAGATGTAATAGTGAGTGTTGAAGCTGATAATTCTGAAGAAGGAAAAACAAAAATTTATATTAAGATTGAAATTTTAGCTGATATATCTGATGAACAAAAAGCAACTTATATTGAAAGAGGGAAAAACTGTTTTGTAGGTAGAATGCTCTCAAATGAAAAAGAATTTATAGATATGGAATAATAATTAGTACCCTCAAACCACTAATCTTAGAAGGTTGAGGGTTTTTATTTTGAAAAAGAAAGAATAATTTAATCCATATTTAACCTAAACTAAATTAGAATTTAATTTAAATCAGAAATCATAAGTGCTATAAAACGTGGAAGTGTTTTTGTAAGTTTAGGAGCAGTTATTAATTTTAAATTAGTTGACCCTATTAATAAGGAAGAAATTCATATTGGGGAGCAATATTATGCCTCAAAAGATAGGGTGAATTTTAGATGTGAAGTTGATAATATAGATGAAGAAACTACTTTAATTTTACAAAGCAACAAAGGAATTTTGTATTCTCAAATTTATACTGAAGTTTTAGATGTGAACTTGAATATTGAAGGCGTAAATTGGATTATTGCGCTTCTTGTGCAAAATGAA
>LNZR01000047.1 GCA_002007365.1 Epulopiscium sp. Nele67-Bin005
AGAAACTACTTTAATTTTACAAAGCAACAAAGGAATTTTGTATTCTCAAATTTATACTGAAGTTTTAGATGTGAACTTGAATATTGAAGGCGTAAATTGGATTATTGCGCGTCTTGTACAAAATGAAAAAATGGTAGCTTTTACAAATCCGATATTTATTGAGAATGAGTCAGCATAAAAAACCTCCCTTACCTAAGTTTGGGAGATTTTTTTTATGCTGACATAGTATAAGTTGAGCGAACTTCATCAATTGTAATATCTTTTGTGCTAACATCAAGGATTACTTCACCTTTATTTAACATCACAAGTCGGTCGCCATATTGTATTGCATCTTGTAAATTATGAGAAATCATAAGCGTTGTAAGCCCTTGTTCTGTAATTAGTTGGCGAGTTTTTTCCATTATAATGTGAGAAGTTTTGGGGTCTAGGGCTGCTGTATGTTCATCAAGAAGCAAAATATCTGGTGTATTTATTGTTACCATAATTAATGAAAGTGCTTGGCGTTGGCCTCCAGATAAATATTTTGCCTGAAGATGAAGTTTATCCTCAAGACCAAGACCAACTTCTTTTAATCTATTTCTAAACCCTTCAATATCTTGTTTTTTATAGAGGCTTTTTAGTGAAAATCGTTGGCATTTTTTTGAGGCAAGAGCCATATTTTCCAAAATTGTTAGTGATGGGGAAACGCCATCAGAGGGATTTTGGCAAACTCTAGCTACATGTTTTGCGCGTTCCTCTTCTTTTAAAGTTGAAATATGAGTGTTATTAATCCACATTTTACCAGCATCTGGAGTTAGAGTTCCACTAATTAAATTAAAAAGTGTACTCTTTCCACAGCCGTTGCCTCCCAAAATTGCTACACATTCACCTTTGTTTACACCGAGGTTTAAATCTTCAAAAATCTTAATTTCATATTCCGTTCCTCTATTAAAAGATTTTGCTAAATTTTCAATTTTAAGCATTAACTTTTCCTCCCTTTACTTTATCAGTAATCATTTTTCCAATTTCAAAATTATTATACGACAAGAAAACTATAACGATGATTGCGCTAATTGCTTTTAAATCATTTGGTGAAAGCCCCAAATCAATTGCCAAAGCTCCTATTAATTTATATACGACAGCTCCAATTATTGCACGTGTAGTACCTTTTAATTTGCGTGAGTGTTTAAAAAATGTATCTCCAACAACTATAGACGCTAGTGCAACTACGATAATTGAAGTACCCATTCCGATATCTGCAAACCCTTGAATTTGAGCCATTAATGCTCCACTCATAGCAACTAATCCGTTAGATAGCATTAGACCAATCATTTTGTATTTGTCGCTATTATGCCCAAGGCCTTGAATAAGCTTCTCATTATCGCCAGTAGCAATAAGTGCATACCCAATTTCTGTTTTCAAAAATAAATCCATAGCTATTTTTGTTAAAATACAAACTATAATCAAAACTATAAGAGGTTCGATATTTCCAAAAATTGTTTTGTAGCTAAAAAGTGCTACATTGGATTTTCCATTTATACGCAAATTTATTGAATAAAGTAGCGTCATCGTTAAAATTCCGGATAAAATAGGAGCAATTTTTAATTTTATGTGTAAAACATATGTAATAAGTCCAGTTAATGTCCCTATTAAAAAACTAAGAATTGTACTTGTGAAAGGGTCTAGCCCCATTGTTAAACATTTTGCGAGGATAAAAGCCCCAAATGGAAAGCTTCCTTCTACTGATAAATCTGGAAAGTCTAATATTTTGTACGTAATAAATACGCCCATTGCTAATATTGCAAAAATTAAACCTTGCTCTAATGATGATAAAAACATATTTTGCCTCCTTAAAAACATAATTTCTTCATACACCTATTGAAATTAAGCCCAATTAAGGGCTTTTTTTACATTAGATTATTTAACAAAAGTAGCTCCATCAAATGCAGGATTTGTTTTATCCAAATTTAATGTTTCTAATACAGTTTCATTTACATACTTAGTAGTTTCTTTGGTAGCTTCTACTGGTATTTGTGAAATTGGTGTATTATTTATTAAAATTTCATACGCCATTTGTGCAGATTGTCTACCTAAGTTGTAATAATCAACTCCCCCTGCTAATAAAATTCCTTCTTCAGCTTGATTTTCAGACGCTGAAACAGTAATTAAGCCGTTAGTTTTAGCAAGTTCAGCTACTAAAGTTGTGGCAGTTGAAATTAAGTTATCTGTAATTAAATATAGTCCTTGGGCATCTTTTGATAAAGATTGAACAGCCTGAGAAATATCGTTAACAGATGTAATTCCAACAGCTTTAATAGTTAGCCCCAAATCTTTTGCAGCCTCTATAGCTTGAGCAACTTGAACTTCTGAATTTGACTCACCAGTATTGTAAATAATTCCAATCGTATCTACACTAGGGTCAATCATTTTAAACAACTCTAAATGTGACTTGCTATCTACATAATCCATTGTTCCTGTAATATTTGCTTCTGGGGCATCAAGATTTAATACGATTTCTGAATATACGGGGTCTGTTACAGCACTAAAAATTACTGGAATATCAGTATTTTGAGTTACTTGTTTTGCAGATTGAGTAGCTAAAGTTGCAATTGTAAAAATTAAATCTACATCGTCACTAACCATTTTTTGTGCGATAAGTTGAGTGTTTGCAATATCCCCTTGTGCATTTTGGTAAGAAAAATATACATTAACATCAAGTTCTTCCTCAAGCATATGTATAAATCCTTCACGAACGCTATCTAGTGCAGGGTGTTCAACAAGTTGAGAAATTCCAATTGTAAAGTAAGGTTCTTGAGCAATTTCATTATCATCATTTTGCGTTGTATCATTTTGTACGGGGGTGCTTGGTTGTTGAGTTTCCTCACTTCCACACCCAACTAAACTTAAACTTACAGCTAACATACTAATTCCTAAAACTTTTAATTTCATAAAATCTACCTCCATAAAAAATCTACATTACTTTATTTATTAACAAAAAAAATCTTTCATGCCTATAAATCTAGCATATAGCTAAACTTATAGGGACGAAAGATTTCCGTGGTACCACCCTAATTACAATAAAAATTGTCGCTTCAAAGTCTAATAACTTCTAACCTTGTAACGGGGGTATCCGTGTTTATCTACTTGAATTATCTTTAAATAAACCTGCTCAAGAGTGAATATTATATATCCTAAATTTGTTGGCTCTCACCGTTTCCAACTCTCTGTAAAATCGCTAGATATTTTTTTCTCTGTCATAGCATTTAACATATTATGAAAGTAGTTTACCATCATCTTGCAATTATGTCAACAGTTTATTAATAAAATCTTTAAAATCTTTCGTTAAATATTTAGTTGTAAAATAAAAAAATCTTTCGCATCTATAAATCTAGCATATAGCTAAACTTATAGGGACGAAAGATTTCCGTGGTACCACCCTAATTGCAATAAAAAAATTGCCGCTTCAAAGTCTATCAACTTCTAACCTGTTAACGGGGGTGTCCGTGTTTGCCTACTAAAATTAAACATTATTCAACAAACCTGCTCAAAAGTGTATATTATATATTCTATCCTTATTGGCTCTCAGCACCACCAATTCTCTGTAAAGTTTTCAAATATTTTTCTCTTTATCAATGCATTTGGGTTATTCATTTAAACTTATTTTATGGTAAAAATTTCATTTTGTCAAGTCCTTTCTTTCATTTTTTTATAAATAACGGTTTAATATTATTTAAAAAGGCTGAAATTTCTAAGTTTTAATTTATATAAAATATATTTGACGCAAAAAAAAGTTTTAGCACCATCATTTTTCTTACAAATTTAATTTTGTACAAAATATTTAATAGTGTGTATATAAGGAGGCTTGTTTCTTATTAATATATGTGAGTGTAGAAATGATATTATAGAAATTATTATTATATATCTAAAAATATATTGGCAATATTAAAGTAATTTTATCTATTTCTATGTTATTTTTTGTAGATAATTTGAAGAACTATTCTTGACGTAGGTAAATAAAAATGATACTATTTGCAAATAGTAATAATATAGAAACTCGACAGGAGGAAAATTGAATGAGTAATAATAAATCAAATTCTGCGCCTCAAGCGAGCAGTGGTTTGACGAAATTTTTGGACTGGATTGAAGATGTAGGAAACAAACTTCCTCACCCAGTAACATTATTTGCATATTTTTGTTTGGGGATAATTATAATTTCGGCAATCGCTGAAGCCACTGGGGTTAGCGTAACAGGAGATCTAATTAATAGGTCAACAGGTGTAATTGAAACTCAAACTATAACAGCAGTTAGTTTGTTAAATGGTAAGGGTATTCAATATATGTTATCTAGTGCCGTTTCAAACTTTACAAGTTTTGCGCCTCTTGGGGTAGTACTTGTTGGTATGCTGGGGATTGGTATTTCTGAAAGTTCAGGATTTATCGGAGCAGGACTTAAGAAAGTTGTAAGTGTTACACCAAAATCTATTATTGTACCAATGACTGTATTTTTAGGAATTATGTCAAACGTAGCATCTGATGCAGGGTATGTAATTTTAGTACCACTTGGAGCGTTAATATTTTTAGCATATGGAAAACACCCTTTAGCAGGACTATCGGCAGCATTTGCAGGGGTTTCGGGAGGATTTAGTGCCAACTTATTATTAGGAACAAGTGACCCAATGTTGGCAGAACTTACAAACGAAGCTATTCATATGATTGACCCTTCTATAAGTATTGCACCAACTGCTAACTATTTTTTCATGGTAGCTTCAACTTTTTTAATAACAATTCTTGGAACAATAGTTACAACAAAAGTTATTGAGCCAAAGCTTGGAGAATTTAAGGGAAAGTCTAAAGTTGACGTAGATTTTCATGTTTTAAGCCCAGAAGAAGAAAAAGCTTTTAAAGTAGCAAGTTTAGTTAACCTTGCTATGATTATTGGGTTAATTGTTTTGGTAGTTATGCCAAATTCATTTTTAAGAAATTTAAATCAAGAAACATTTTTAGATTCTTTAGTAGTTGGCTCTACTTTAATGTCAGGATTAATTCCAATTATTGCGATTATGTTTTTTGTACCTGCTGTTACATACGGTAAAATTGCGGGAACTATTAAAAATGAAAAAGAAGTTGCAGCTCATATGTCAAAAGCTATGAGTTCAATGGGTGGATACCTTGTATTATCATTTGTTGCAGCTCAATTTATTAGTTATTTTAGTTATACAAACTTAGGAACTATAATTGCTGTTGGTGGTGCTGATATCTTACAAAGTGCAAATATCGGAAGTATTCCTTTATTAGTAGGATTTATAATTATTACTGCATTCATTAACTTATTTATGGGTTCAGCCTCTGCAAAATGGGCTATCATGGCACCAATTTTTATTCCTATGTTTATGCAATTAGGAATTGACCCAGCATCTGTTCAAGTTGCGTATAGAATTGCAGATAGTACAACAAATATTATTTCACCTCTTATGAGTTATTTTGCTATGGTAATCGTATTCGTTCAGGCGTACGATGAAGAAGCAGGTATTGGAACAATCATTTCATTAATGGTTCCTTATTCAATGACATTCTTAATTGGTTGGACATTATTATTTATGATTTGGATGAGTCTTGGAATTCCAGTAGGATTTTAAGATAAAAAAAAGACTAACTCTTATATAGGGTTAGTCTTTTTTTGTTTAATTAATTGCAACTTCGGCATCTTCGATAGTTGGCTCAAAATAAGTTTCTAAATCTTTTCTAAATTTTAATAATAAAGATATACTAATACCAGCAGTTATAAGGTCTGCAAGTGGTTGGGCAAAATAAATTCCTTCAAGTCCCATCATCGAGCAAAGAATAAATAAAATTGGTAAATATAAAAATCCTTGTCTTGATAATGCGATAATTCCACCTTGTTTGGCATTTCCTGTAGCTTGAAAAGTTAACATTCCAAAGAAAATTAACCCTAAACATACTAATAAAATTGTATTATATCTTAATAATTTTGTTCCCATAAAAATAATGTCAGCATTTTGTGTAAACAGTTTAATTAATGGCCCTGCTGCAAGTTGAATAGTAACCGTCATCACCAAAGTAAATCCTACTGCAAATTTTAAGGCACAATTAAAGGCTTCAAAAAATCTTTCTTTATTTTTCGCACCATACGTATATGAAGCAATTGGTTGATATCCTTGCAAATATCCCATAACACTATACATAAACATCATATTAATCTTTAGTACAAGTCCATACGCTGATTGAAAATTTGCTCCCTCAAGTTCAGAAGTTGCAAACTGAATAGCCGCAATATTTGTAAATGAAACAGCAATAACACTTAACATTTGAGTAACCCCAATAGGTAGACCTGACTTAAAAATATCTGGCAAAATGTTATCCTTTAGTGAAAAGTTGTTAAGCTTGACAGGAATTCCTGTTTTTCCACGCAAAAAGTGTGAACCAATATACAAAAATCCGATTGCTTGAGCAACTGTTGTTGCAAGAGAAGCTCCTTCTAACCCCATATTTAACCCAAATCCATTTAAATCAAACATAAAAATAGGGTCTAGTATAATGTTTGAAATTGCTCCAATAGAAAGTGCTTTCATAGATAAAATTGCTTGAGTTTGCGCTCTTGCAAGGTTGTTAAATGATTGGTTTGGAATAGAAAAAATTGCTCCAACATACATCCAATATCCGTATTGCAAAGCGTGACCCATAACGGCATCAGTAGTTCCAAACATTCTAAAAATAGGCTCAATCCAAATAAAGCCCATTAACATGAATAAAAATCCACTTATTATTGATAAAATTATAGTTGTGGACACTAATTGATGTGAATATTCTTGCTTATCAGAACCCAAAGCTCTACCTAATGCAGCAGCACTACCAGCCCCCAAAACTTGCCCAATAGCAGTCATCATAGACATTATAGGAAATGCAACAGATACAGCGGCCAATGCCAAATCATCATTTAAAAGCCCTATGAAATATGTATCAACTAAGTTATAAATAGCCATAACCAACATAGCTGAAATTGCTGGAATACCGATTTTCATAATAGCTTTTGAAACGGGCATATCCGATAAAATATCATTGTTTGAAGTTTGCATAAATATCTCCTTTTTGAAATTTATTTATAACACGAAACTAAAAGTTGAATATATTATTTTATGTTCAAATGAAAGTCATTATCCGAGATTTTTAGTCTAAGACTACTTTACCACAAAAAACGTTTATTTGCAATGGATTGTATACACATTTTATGAGGTGTAAATTATTTACAGGAAGGTATATATTTTGGGAGATAATAGGATATATGATATGCTATA
This sequence comes from Epulopiscium sp. Nele67-Bin005, assembly GCA_002007365.1. GTDB lineage: Bacteria > Bacillota > Clostridia > Lachnospirales > Cellulosilyticaceae > Epulopiscium_D. Next base: position 7,293 of record LNZR01000047.1, read on the forward strand.
TATAAGGAAGAAACTCCAATATTATGGAGTAACTTTCTTTAATATTTGTGCAAATTGTTCTGGGGGTAACTCGCACCCATCATTAAGCCAAGCTTTCAAAAGTCCTTCAAGACCATAGATATAAAATTCAAAAGAATACTTAAACTCCTCAAAATCAAATTGTTCAGGATTTTTTGCCTGCTCAATTTCGGCTTCTATCAAACATTGATTTGACTCTAAAATTATACTGCTCAATGAGCTAGTACGAAAGAGTTCTGTATAAAAGCCTTGATTGTTGTAAATAATAGTTAAGAAATTAATATTAGCCATATCTCGAACCACTGTAACCGATATGGTGTTTAATAATTCGGTTCTAATTTCTTCAAAAAGATAGTAAATATCTTGATAGTGCCGATAAAAAGTAGCTCGGTTAATATCAGCTTCCAAGCATAACCCTTTTACGGTTAGTTGTTCTAGTGAGTGGTCATTTAAAAGATGAAGAAAAGCCTTTTTTATAATTTGTTTTGTATAAATAGTACGTCTATCTGACAATATAAAAACTCCTTTATGCAACAAAATCTTAAATAATGTCGCTTATATTTCATTTATCAATTGATTGTTGGTTGATTGATAATAATACGTATATTATAATTAAATTCTAAGTTAAAATCAATAAAATTTAGGCGGGATATCCAAAAACCCCTAACCTTTGGTAGCTAATTAGAGGGCAGAGAATTTACTTTGCCCTATCCCTTTAAAAGGAGGATACAATATGAAAATACTTTATTTTACAGCAACGGGAAATTGCTTACATGTAGCAAAATCTCTTGGTGGCGAATTATATTCTATTCCAAAAATGATACAAGAAGGTCAGTATGAATTTACTGATGAGAAAATAGGGATTGTATTTCCGATTTATTCAATTTCAGTCCCTCCATATATTGAAGAATTTATTAAAAAAGCCAAATTTAATTGTGAATATTTATTCGGAGTTATGACATATGGAATTTTTGATGGGGCAACTTCTGGCCATCTAAATAATATCGGTAAAGAAGCAGGTCATAATTTTGCTTATATTAATACTATAAAAATGGTTGATAACTGGCTTCCGGGCTTTGATATGGAAAAGCAAATTGCTTCTGCACCAAAAAAACATATCGAAGAACATATTGCAGAAATTAAATCTGATATTGAAGGTTCTAAAGAGTTTATTAAAAAAGGCCATGTTGGAAGAAAAATGGCAACGGGGTATATGGTGCGTTCTGCCAGCAAACCAAATCACAAAGACTCACTTCATGGAAATACAAGTGGTCTTGGGATTAAAAACTTTGTAACTGTTGAAGATACTTGTGTTAAATGTGGAGTTTGTAGCCGTGTTTGCCCAGTAAAAAATATAAAAGTTGATAAGGAGCAGGGAGTTTCTTTTGGAGATTTTTGCATAAGTTGCTTTGCTTGTACGCATAACTGCCCTACAAATGCTATTCGCCTAAAAGGTGAGAGAACTAAAGCTAGGTTTAGAAATAGCCATATAGAATTAAAAGAAATTATCAAATCTAATAACTAAACAAAAATCCCCTTGCTCCTAACAATGGAAGTGTAGGGGATTTTTACTTGACGATTTGAAAATATTGACATATGATAGTAAGGAAAGAGGTTAGTAGTAAACCTTTTTCAAAATTAACATATAATATTTATTTAGGTGTTATAAAATTTAAATTAAGAATAAAAATTATCACCCTACCAAACATTTAGACATAATATAAATTTTATTAGATTTGATATGTAGCCAATAATATTTTTTGGAAATTAAAATTACTTTAATTAGATTTTCAAAAATTTATATACTTAAAATATGTAATTTCTTAAAGGAGGAATATTTATGTGTAACTATTGTAAATCACCAATAAAAAATAGCAAGTCACCATACGTTTTTGATACTGAAGATAATACTTTATTAATTAAAAATGTCCCTTGTGATGAATGTACCCACTGTGGAGCAACGTTTTTTTCTCATAATATTATGGCAAATCTGAGGAGTATAGCTGAAGAATTAACTGATTTGGTTGATAGCCTTACGATTTATGATTATGCAAACATTGCTAACTAATTTTTTCCCCATACCTTTAAATATTGAGGTGTGGGGTTTTTTATTTATAATTTCTAAATGACGATATATGTATATAGAATGGAGGAATTATGAAATTACAAGATGCTCAAATAAAATTAGATAATATTATAAATAAACCTCTTGGGACATGGGTAGAGAGTAACCAATTAGATAATGTGATTGTAAATAAAGGAAAAACTGGACAATTATTAGAGTTAGCTTTAGGGTTAAATCTCTCTAACAAAAAACTTGATTTTGAAGATGGGGAACTCAAAACTTGCAAATGTAAAAGAGATGCAACCCCTCAAGAAACTATGGCAATAATTCAAATTTCTAATCATATTGATGATTTATTAAATAAAACCCCTTTTGAAACATCTATGATGTATAATAAAATTTCACACTTACTTTATGTGCCGATTTGTAAAGAAAGTTCTAACCCCAAAGAGTGGTTTTTTCTGCCTTATAAAGCGATAAACCTAGAAGATAAGCAGTATAGTGCTTTGAAATCTCAACTAGAAATTGATTATTACTCAATTTGCCAACAACTTATAAATGCCATTGAACATGAGTCAGGGGAAATTCATACTTCCAATGGAAAGTTTATCCAAATTAGAACCAAGGACTCTAAGCCATATCACCCAATATATTCTAATAAATATTCAAAGTATATATCTAATAAAAACTATGCTTTTTATTTCAAAAAGGATTTTATGAAATATCTCAATACATTATAGGATATATTAAGAAACTAATATATCCTTTTGAGAAACTGTATAATTAGTTATGAGTAGTTCTGAAATACTCCCTCTACCTTTTCCATCACGGTTAATCATTCTTTTGGCACTTACTCGATTTATACAAAAGCTTGCGTATAAATTATCAAAAAAGTTATCCTCAGTATCCAAAATTTTAGGGTCAGAATTACTCAGCATAAGTTTTGCTGATTTCTTATCTAGCCTTGCAAAAAATTCTTTTAAATTTACCTGCATATCATCATTAAATGAGCTTTTATTATAAGAGTTAAAACCACCTTTTGTTACAGGTCGATATGGTGGATCTAAATAAACAAAAGACTTATCATCAATATATTTTTCTAAAGCTTCAAATGTTCCACTCAAAATTTTAACGATAAATTCCCCTTCATCATTTTTTCTATTTAGTAAAGTAGAAATGTTTTGTAAATTTTGCTCATCATAAAACGATGGGGCATTGTGCTTTCCAAATGGAACGTTAAAATTCCCTTTCAAATTTTCTCGGTATAACCCATTAAAGCAAGTTTTATTCAAAAATATAATCCACCCTGCCATATTCACCAAATCAGTATTATTTTCATTATATAAAGTACGAATATTGTAGTAATATTTTTCCTTTTCTTCCAAGCTTTCTAAAGATAAATATTCATTTTTAAGAAGCTCTAATTTGGTTAACAATTCACTATAATTATCCCGTAGAACAATATATAAATTAACCAACTTTTCATTTATATCATTAATTATATAGCTATCAAAATATTCTTTTTGTACCATATAAAAAAATACTGCTCCTCCCCCAATAAAAGGTTCTATATAAGTTGTATATTTATCCAAGTCGCTAGGTAAGTTTACAATAATTTGGGGTATCATTTGTGTTTTTCCACCAGCCCACTTCAAAATAGGCTTTATATTATTATCCATAATGAGTTCTCCTTTTGTAGTTATTGAACATGAAAATCCCCAAACCACTAAGTTAGTAGGTTGAGGATTTCTCAAAACATTCATTGCCATTATCATACTCCAAAAAGAATTTATAGTCAAGTATTAAGTTTTATAATGATTTTCATGGGTTAAAATTAAACAAGAGGACAAAAAAGTAACATTATCATGATTTCTGGAATTTGGAAATTCCAATTGGTATTTAGATTTTGATTTTTAGAAGTTAGGTGAAGTATAAATTTGATATGATTTCTTATGAGAATTTGGCTATTGCAAAAAGGTTTTAGGAAATTATAAAAAATCTAAACTAAATATTAAGCTCCCATACCTTTAAATATTGAGGTGTGGGGTTTTTTTGTGTTACAATTTAGAAAAAGGAGGGTTATTTATGAAAGATTTTATTGAATTTTGGAGAGGTAAAGGATATGAGAAAGGGCAAAGTCAAACTTTTTGGTTAAATTTATTGCAAAAACTTGGGATTGAAAATCCTTTTGAATATATAACTTTTGAGGATAAAGTTGTTATTGACCATACAAGTTTTATTGATGGGTATATTTCAGAAACTAAAGTTTTGATTGAGCAAAAAAGTATTGATAAAGATTTGAGAAAGTCTATTAAACAATCTGATGGAACTTTGTTAAATCCTTTTCAGCAGGCAAAGAGGTATTCGGCTGAGCTTCCTTATTCCAATCGTCCAAGGTGGATTGTAACTTCTAATTTTAAGGAATTTCTTATTTATGATATGGAAAATCCAACTGGTGAGCCAACTTCTTTATTGCTAGAAAATTTGGATAAGGAGCAATATAAATTAGGTTTCTTGATTAAAAAACCAGATGAACATATTAAGCGTGAGATGGAAATTTCAATTAAGGCTGGGGAGCTTGTTGGGCTTTTGTATGATGCCACAATTAAGCAATATAAAGACCCAACTAACGTCCAATCTTTGGAAAGTTTAAATATGTTTTGTGTGCGTATTGTATTTTGTTTATATGCTGAAGATGCAGGTATTTTTGGAAAGAAATCTATTTTTCATGATTATATTCAATCGTTTTCGGCCAAAGAAAGTAGACAGGCTATCAAAAATTTATTTAGTATATTAAATACCAAATCAGAAGACCGTGACCCCTATATTATTGAGGAAAATCCTATTTTGGAGAGCTTTCCGTATGTAAATGGTGGGTTATTTGCTAATGAAAATATAGAAATTCCTATGTTGACAGATGAAATTTTAACTATTATTTTGTCAAAAGCTGATGAGGATTTTAATTGGAGCGATATTAGTCCAACTATTTTTGGGGCGTTGTTTGAGAGTACGCTAAACCCAGAAACTCGTAGGGCTGGAGGTATGCATTATACAAGTATTGAAAATATTCACAAGGTGATTGACCCATTATTTTTGAATGATTTGAATGATGAGCTTGATAAAATTATGGATATTAAAATTGAAAAATCTCGTAATGCTAAGTTGTTGGAATTTCAGCGCAAGCTATCAAAATTAAAATTTTTGGACCCTGCTTGTGGAAGTGGAAATTTTTTAACGGAAACTTATATTTCTTTGAGAAAACTTGAAAATAAAATTTTAGAAACAATTTACTCTCATCAAATGGTATTAGATATTAATGATTTGATAAAAGTGTCGATTTCTCAATTTTATGGGATTGAAATTAATGATATGGCTACTACTGTTGCTAAAACTGCGTTATGGATTGCTGAAAGTCAGATGTTGCAACAGACTGAGGAAATTATCCATATGAATTTGGACTTTCTTCCTTTAAAAAGCTATGCGAATATTGTTCAGGGGAATGCGCTTACTATAGATTGGGAAAGCGTGATTAGTAAGGAAGATTGTAGTTATATTATGGGTAATCCACCATTTTTGGGAGCGAGAATGCAGTCAAAAGAACAGAAGCAAGATTTATTAAGCTGTTTTGATAAAAAGGCTAAAAATATATCTAATCTTGACTATGTGACAGGTTGGTATATGAAAGCAAGTATATATATTTATAATACAAAAATTCAAGTTGCTTTTGTGTCTACTAATAGTATTGCTCAAGGTGAACAAGTTGCTATATTATGGACAGAGTTACTCAAATATAATATAGATATTAATTTTGCTTATAGAAGCTTTATTTGGACAAGCGAAGCAACAGAAAGGGCAAGTGTATATTGTGTAATTATAGGATTTGCAAATATAACGACAAAAGTTAAATATTTATATTCTGGTGGACAACCTAGTTTGGTAGAAAAAATAAACTCTTATCTAGTTGAAAGTGACTTTATATTAATACAAAAATCTACCAAAAACATTTTTGGTGCATCACCTATGGAATTTGGGAGCATGCCTAATGATGGAGGATTTTTAAGTAAATATTCGCAGGAGGATATTATTAATTTTGAAAAACAATATCCAAAAGCTAAAGGATTGTTTAAGTTGTTGTATGGGGCAGAAGAATTTATAAACAATAAAACTAGATATTGTTTATGGCTTGATGGAGTATCACCAAGTATATATGCGAAAATATCGCCTATAATGGAAGCTATTGAAAATACCAAAGTTAATAGATTATCAAGTACAAGAGAGGCAACTAAAAAGTTGGCTGATGTACCTTATTTATTTGGTGAAATAAGACAACCTAAAACAGATTATTTGCTTGTACCAAGTACAAGTTCAGAAAATAGAAAGTATGTACCTATTGGGTATATGTCTAAAGATATTATTGCATCAAATGCAGTTCAAACTATTGCAGATGCAACTTTGTATGAGTTTGGAGTAATAACTTCAAATGTACACATGGCTTGGCTTAGAACAGTTGGTGGACGACTAAAAAGCGACTATCGTTATTCAGCGACTATCGTTTACAACACATTCCCTTGGCCTACCCCAACCGACAAACAACGCATGGACATAGAAAAAACAGCCCAAGCAATCCTTGACGCAAGAGCATTATACCCAGAAGACTCACTTGCAACACTCTACAATGAGCTTACTATGCCAAAAGAGCTACGAAAAGCACACCAAGATAATGACCGAGCAGTTATGAAAGCCTATGGTATGACCATCAAAGGTAGCACCGAAAGCGATTGTGTTGCCGAACTTATGAAATTATATAGTGAAAAGGTAGCAAAACGTAGATTATTCACCAAAACCTCACATATCAAAGCTCAAACCCCAACCTCCCAAAACCGATATAACAAGTGAAAGTTATATAATAATCAAAAAATCAAGGAGGATATATTTATGAACATTTCAACAAGTATGATGAATAGTTACTACTCAACGGAGCTTTTAAGTACGTCTACAAATAACCAAACTACACAAACGGAGCAATATTCCGACGTTGCAACTCAACTTGGGACAGCCTCTTCGACAAGCTCAAACACATCAACTTACAACAATTGGGAAAATTATGTAAGCGTTGTAGAACCTGATGGAACTAGAGATTATTATGAAGTTAGTTATGTTGATAGTGATGGAAACAATGTTACAGAGAAGATTAAACTTGACCAAATTAATGGTCATGGGACATCATTTGCAGAGCTTGCAGTATTAAGCAGTGCAGGGTATATTAGTCAAGATATTGGAACTCTTCTTGAGGAACAATTTATGGACGAGAATGGAGAAATTGACTTTAATAAAACTGTTGACTCGCTAAGAACTGTGGGGGATACGATTAGAGATAATTTGCATGGTGGAGATTATGCAACAGCTATGAAATTTATGGGTGAGGGGAAAACTCTAAACGATTTCTTTAATGATACTGATGAAAACGACCCAATGACTCACTTTTTAAGATTTATGCAAATCAATAGTACTTATAGCGATGATAGTCTCCTAGAGATGTTAGCTTAATATTTAGCTCACAAGCTTTTATAGTTTGTGGGCTTTTTAATTTCATAAAATATTCACAAAGACATATAACATTTTTTGTAAAAATTGTTATAGATTTGACACAATGTGCTGAAATGTAGTATAATTATGATAAAAATAATAAAGGGGGATAGTGCTGAATTTTATCTAAATATGACTAAACTTTAACAGCAAAGGAGCAACTAGAATGGAATCTAAAAGTATAGCAAGAAAGCTTTCCCTAAGAATAGCTGTAGTAACTATATTTGGTTTGATGATCCTAATAAGTTTATCAGTTTGGCAATTGATAGGAGCGCTCAAAAATGCGCTTAATGGGGAATTTCAAACTATTTCGGAACAAAATGCGATAATCGTTCAAGATATTATTGCAAAAAACTTTATGACAATTGAAAATTTAGACTCGTTTATGTCAAATACATATAATGAAGTATCAAATCTTCATCAATCAGAGCTTGATTATATTTATGAGAGTGAAATTTATAATGTTCCAATTTCGACTCCAAATTATTTAGCAGAAAGTTATTTTATTAATAATGCAATTACAACATTACTTCATAGTAGTGCTGATATTGTTGAACTTGGAGTGTATTTTGAGCCATATGCATTTGAAAATACAATTCATACATACGGTTTCCACATGACTCAAGCTCAAGCAAGAAGCAGAAATTATACACCAATGAGAGCTTATAGTGAATATCAAAATGATGAATTTTATAGACAAACTATAAGTGAAAAAACTGCTCAAATGTTTTTGCCAGAATTACAAGACGATGGTAGAGTTTTAAATTATATTAGTGTGCCAATCGTATATGAAGGTGAGGCAAAAGGGGTAGTTGTAGCTCGTATGTTAACAACATCTTTTGATATAATTAAGTCAACTGATGAGCGTTATCCAAGTATGGTTGGGCTAGTTTTATCAAACGATTTACTTCGTATTTATGATAGTTCTAGTTTAGATAGCGTATTAGTTAGCTTATCTGATACTCTTGATGATAAAAGTATTGCTGAAGTTGAAGATAAGATTTCAAAAGGTAGAGCATTTTACTTAGATACAAAAAATGCAAGTGGAGCTGAATATATTCGTTATTTTTCACCGATTGAAGTGTTAGATGATATTTGGTGGTCAAGTGTGCGACTAGATAGCGAAGATTATTTAAAAGATGTAGTTAGTGCAACGGTTATGCTAGTTATGGTAGCAGTTATTATACTTGTAGTTATGGTAATGATTACATCTGGATTAATTAGAAAAATGTTAAGCCCAATTAATAGTGTTGTAGCTGCGGCTGAGAGTGTTACAAGTGGAAATTTAAATATTCACATTGATTATACTGCTGATGATGAGATTGGTGTTTTGGCTGATACATTTAGAAGAATGGCAGATATGTTAAAAGCAATTATTGGTGAGACTGATGTAACGCTTTCTGAAATTGCATCTGGAGATTTGACTACAACGGCTAATTTAAGAGCAAATTATCCAGGTGAATTTTATCCAATTAAGCAGTCAATGATTGAAATTAGTGAAACTCTTACAGATACACTTAACAAAATTAATTTTACGGCAGACCAAGTTGGGCAAGGTTCTACAACTATTGCTGAAGGAGCAACTACTTTGGCACAAGGTTCAGCAGAACAATCAGAAATTATCGAGAACTTTATTAAAAGTACTGGTAACATTGGTGAGGCGATTTCTCAAACTCGTGAACAAGTTGAAGAAACTACAAAACTTTCTGA
>LNZR01000048.1 GCA_002007365.1 Epulopiscium sp. Nele67-Bin005
CAATCCCATTCATTTACACAGTCTCTGGTGTGTCTACCCAGAACATGTACCTTTTCTTAGTTTAACAATCATACCCAGTGTTGGGACATTTGTAGGTGCAGTCACAGATCCTACAGGTAGTTGAGCCGCTCCAGAGTTTTCTGCATCGTCAGCCAGCCCTTGTGGCTGGATTTTTAGCCAAATGAGCATGCTGAACCACCAGAGAAAGCACTCTGATTGGCTGTTACCCTGAAGAAAAAAAAATCTTGATGGTTTGTGTTTTGTGTCTAAATAACATGACTGGTGGGCTCAACATTTGAAGCTGATTGTTGTTTACAGCCTGTGCTCTTTTTGTCCACTAGGTGGAGCTCATTCTGCAGGCATCCACAGTTTCCCTTTTTGTTCCCCTTCTTAAGACACTGGCAAAAGAAAAAAAAGGAAAAGTTTCATATTTTCTAATTAATATTCTTTTTAGAGTGTAATTGACACATCACAAAGCCAACTGCTGCTAATGATGAGGAAAGCGAGGTGGAGGAGCATTTGATGAATCTAATCAGAATCTGAACTTTATGCACATCGAGAGAAATAGAGATCATCTGTACACGTACAGTAGGCCTACATTAGACACTGACAGCTATCACTGTTTTTCTGTACTGGTCCACAAATAAACTAAAAATTAAATTAATACAAAGAAGCCCTGCCAGAAAAAAAAAGTATGGTTCAGTGCAGGAGGACTGTTATGTGTGAAACTGGCAACTGATTTTAAGGTACATTTGCTTTAACTTAAGAAAAAAGCTATACTGAGCACACACCAGCAGTCACTGCAACCTCGCTTTTATTTTGAAAGCAATTTTTTTTTTTTTCTGAAGACTTTCATTTTCATTTTTGCCAGTTCTGCCAGACGGCACCAGATCCGCCTGGCAAACAATCTGTGTGAACATTTGTGTATCAATTACCCCTTGAGAATGTCCATGAGCTGTATCAACTGTAACTACATCAACCTTAGCTTTTACAAGAGCTTCAAGACGTTCCATAACATCTCCAGTAACCCCAACAGCTGCTCCAGCAAGCAATCTTCCTTGTGAATCTTTTGCTGAATTTGGATACATAATAGCTTTTTCAATATCTTTAATTGTAATTAAACCTTTTAAATTTCCATCTTCATCAACAATTGGAAGTTTCTCAACTCTACACGATGATAAAATTTCTTTTGCCTCCTCAATTGTAGTTCCCTCAGGCGCTGTAACTAAATTTTCTGTAGTCATAACCTCTTTAATTTGACGGCTAAAGTTAGTTTCAAATCTTAAATCACGATTAGTTAAAATTCCTACTAATTTAGTTCCTTCAGTAATTGGAACTCCAGAAATTTTGTATTTACTCATAAGTTGCTCAGCTTCAAAAACGTGTTGCTCTGGTGATAAAGAAAAAGGATCAGTAATTACACCATTTTCAGAACGCTTTACTCTATCCACTTCTTCTGCTTGCTTCTCAATTGTCATATTTTTATGGATAATCCCAAGGCCACCTTGTCTAGCAATCGCTACAGCCATTTGTGATTCTGTAACTGTATCCATTCCCGCACTCATAAATGGAATATTGATTTTTAAATTTTTAGTAAGTTTTGTACTTAATTCAACCTGATGAGGTAGCACGTTTGAATAGTTTGGAATTAGTAAAATATCATCAAATGTAATCCCATCTCTAATAATTTTTGACATAAAATTTTCCTCCTAAAATGTTTATCTAATTTTAATTTTAGCCTGTTGGATAAATGTGTCTTAAGGGCCACCGTCTAGCCTTCCAAAAACCGACTCCAAATTATCCAACACCCTAAGCTTTGCAACAACTTTGACTAAATTTGACATTTTATTTAATGTTTAATCGCTATTATAACACATACAAGAAGCAATGTCAGTAGTCATTTTTTCTTATAATTTATTATTTGTGGATTTTGCACTCTGTATAATTACATTTTATGTATTTTTGATGGAGCTTGATTATACATAAGTTGTAACATTTCGTTATTAGGTGTTAATAAAATTTTCAAAGTTTCCCCATTTACAGAATAAATTATAGCATAAGTATTGGCTTCTAGCTTGCCATCACTACAATCTATAGCCTTCTCAACTCTTAGCAATTGCTCCTTGTGTCTATCATCAGCTATACTGGCCATCATAGTAATATTTCTCAAATCTATAGTCTTAATCCTACGTCGTCTTTGCTTGTTATAAATCACGTCAATATCTAGTTCATTGTTAGTAATCGCATACTCATATTCTCTGCTCAAAAAACTCCTCAAATAGTTGGCTAATAAAACGATACCAACAATAACTACAGCACCCATGCCCCCAAATAACCACAAAACTACTACAGAAAGTGAGATAGTTGATGCGACTATAGCCACTAGAGAGGTTTTATCTTTTGAAGTTCTTCTAGCTTGTATTAATTGCTCTTTAAAAATATCGCCCATTCTTTTCTCCTTTATACATTTTCCTATTAATAATTGTACAACTTTGCCCCTCAAAATATGAGGAATTTCCAAATATTTTCAACAAAAATTTCCACCCATAATTTAGTATTGACACGTTTTTTAATAGTTAATCACTTACCACAAAAATTTTTTAAAAAATTACACCTTCACTAGTTAGCAAGGTGTTTCATATCTTTATCATTTATAGCACAATCAAGAAGTTCTGGCAAATTATTTGGAGAACAAGCAAAACAAGGAATATTCAAATTTCCTACCTTTTTTGCTAACTGATGATCGTAACAAGGCGTACCATTATCCGAAATCGCAAGCAAGCACACAACTTTTACCCCAGATTGCTTCATAAATTCTAATCTCTGTAGCATTTCTGAAACATTTCCACCTTCATATAAATCTGTTACCAAAAACAAAATAGTTTTCGATGGATTTTCTATTAAAGTTTGACAATATTTCAATGATTTATTAATATTTGTTCCTCCACCTAAGTTAAAACCATACAATAAATCAACTGGATCATCTAACTTTTTAGTTAAATCTACTACTTCATCATCAAAAGCTACAACTTTAGTTTTCAATGAAGAAATACTTGCCAAAATACAACTCAAAACCGAGGAGTAAATTACACTTTCTCCCATCGATCCACTTTGATCTACATCTAAAATGATTGTCCATTTATTTGTATCATTTTTACTATCCCTATCAAAAAAATACACTTTTTCTGGAATTATTGTGTTAAGCTCCGATGAATAATTCTTTAAATTTTTACGAATAGTATATTTAAAATCTATTGCCGAAGCTAGAGGAATAGGGGAATGAGCGTTTTTATTGTGTTGAGATGAGATAACTTTACGAACCTCTTCACTCAATTTTTTATTTATATCTTCAACAATTTTACGTATAAAAATACGCACCGATTGTTTGCTTTTTTGTGGCACATTATCTTTTAAAGCTAGTAAAGAGCTAGCTAAGGAAATATTTGGCTCTATTGTTTCTAAAATTTCTGGCTCTAATAAAAGTTCTTTTAATCCACATCTTTCAATTGCATCATTTTGTATAATTTGCACAATATCTTTATCAAATAATGTTTGAATATCACCAAACCACTTGGAAACATTAGGAAAAGATTTACCCTTTCCAGCAGATTTACTCCCTTCACCATTAGCTCCTATTTTAGAAAATCTTTGCGAACCATAGATTTCACTCAAAGTTTTATCCATCAATAATTGTTCCTCAGATAGCAATTGTTCACCATCGTTTAATTGTTGTAATTCCTCCTCCACTTCCTTACCCAAAATTAAACGCCATCTTTGTAGTTGTTCCATAAAATTTTCTCCTTAAATATCGTCAAAATCAAATTCCTCAAGTCCTAAAAATGCTTCAATTTCAGTGGTTGTAACTTCATCATTTATTACTGTATTATTAATTTCTACTTTCCAAATTGCTTTCAAATTATCAATCACACTATCTTTATTGTTAGGGCTAAACCCCGAAAAAGCTCTTCTTAAAAATAGTAAGGCTCGTTTAAACTCTTCTTCACCCAAACTAGCAATATAACTATCAATTATTTCCCAGAGGTTACGTTTTATTGTTAAATAGTGATAATTTTTCATACATAATCCTTCTAACCAATTAGCAGAATTTTCTGTTGCCACACCACTTGATAATCTAAATAATAAAATTTCCTCTAATTTTTCTTCAGCAAATAATTTTTCTTCCAATAAAACTGCCGTTGCATATCCAGCTAAAAATGGATTTATCTCCAAATCTTCACTCAACTTAAACAGTTCCTCACAATATAAATCTTGCTCAATCTCCTCTAAATGACTTAATTTATTTAAAATATCCATTCCTTGTATAATACCATTAATTTGTTCATTAGTACAACAAGTTGCGGTACGCATCACCAAAATAGCTTTTAAAAATAAATTTTCCGTTATAGTTATAATATCGTCCAAAGATATTCTTCTCAAATTACCAAATTGAATTATAGTATAAAGTTTTGACAATGCTTTTGTAATCCCAATAAAATCAGTACTTTCAATAGAAAATTGTTGGAGCAATCTTATAAAATGATTGACCGACTCAGATAATCCACATTCAAAACTACTCAAAATATTTTGCGCAATAACCTCTATTGTAGGAGAATTTTCAATAGCTAACATCATAGTTTCAAGGCACGCTCTATCAAGAGTATCCCCCAATAAAGAGGCTTCAACCAACTGAATTTCAACGGCTGGTGACCATTGTAAATTCCAATTTTCACGCCAAGAAGCATCTTTTTGATTGCTAACTAAAGGAACAACAAATGATATTTCTAACAATAATAACTTATTAAAAAAATTAGACCTATTTAAATCTAAATAAGCACCTTTTTCAGTTTTAGACCTAATATTTTCACGCAAATCAAGAGCCACTTTTTGAATTTCATTACTCATATACTTACTCAATCGTAAATCTTTTAACGTTTGTTGAAAATCCTGTTGCAATGCTGTATTTGCAACTCCTTGAGGTAATTCTCCCATCTTATTTCCAATTTCAACTTTCAATCTTGCCGATAAAACTACAGAATTTGCACCCTCTCCAAAACAAGTCGTTACAGCATCTTGTAAATCTCTAAGCGTAGGATATTTTTGATTATTCAAATACGCCAATTGATTAGCAAGCGCAATAGCTTCAATAGTTTGAGCCGTTGATGCAAAATGCCCCTCCTTGCGCAAAATCCGTGTAACTTGGGTCATATATCTAAACGCCACATTCTGAATATCATTTTCATTAATAGCATTCCAAAGCATATGGTAATATTGAGGAGCATCATTTCCAGCCCCATAACCTGATTGTGATGACAATTTAAAATAAGTATAAGGCATTAGTGTAAAATTGGTTTTTACTTTAGCAATTTGTTGTAACTGCTCCTTTTCCATAACTGGCACAGAACCCTGCAACCCTTCCAAATGATACGCTCCAGCAATTACAGCCACCTTTTTTACCCCAAATTTTTTATATGCCTTTTCAATCTCAATTCGCATATAACTTTCACGCATAAAGTTTTTTTCAGCATCAGAACGCTTATTTTTACGAAGCTCCTTTCCATATTGTTCTGTTGCCCGAAAATAATCATCTTTATTATGCTCAATCATACCTTCCCAAAACGCTTCATGCCCAATGGTTTCATCTAGCTTTTCATAAATAGAAATCGGAGTTTCTTCCTTTATAATAGAGATATTTTCATTTTCTTCAAACTCCTCTTCTTTGTGTAGCAAAATAGTACTTGGCAAATCAATAAATTTACACTCCACATTATTTTTGTAACACCATAAAATCGCTTGGTACTCTGGAGAATATTCTGCAAGTGGATATAAAATTGTTTCAATCGGTTTTTTTAGAGTATATGCCAAAATTGCAATAGGAAGTTTCACCTCTTTTTGAACAATTTGAGGAATAAGAGAGTTAAAATCTGATGGCCCTTCAATCAAAACAATTTTAGGCTGTTGTTCATCGAGCTTTTTTACAACGTTGAACGCCCCATTTGGAGATAAATGGCGAACCCCTAACATAAACATTCCTCCTTATTTTCAAAACTGGTATAACTTAAAAATAATTTATTTATATCGTCCCAACTATTTTTTTGACTTTTCTCAAAACTTAACAACTTATTTTCCATTTGATGAATTTCCATACAAATATAATTATCCAACAGAGAAATTTTTTCTACGTGGTTCGCTTCATTAGCACAAGCTTTCACCTCTATCAAATTTTTAACTATATTTAACTTTTCTCCATCTAAGTATTTTTCTGCTAATATTCTAAATTCAATTGGGGGAGCTGATTGAATTTCCAAAGTCCACCTGCAACTCAATAAAGCACGCAATATATAAAAATATGACTTTAGTTTAATATTTTCATTTTGTAAGTTGCTACAATAATCTTTTTTAGCAATGCTAAGATAATGATAAGCCACTACTTTTGGTCTAAAATATTCCAAAGCCACTTGTCTAAACCGTTGAAATTCTGGGGTTTCCTTATAAATAATCGGTGAATTACACCACTCCAATATAGTAGGGTTTGACTTATACAATAACTCACAAGCTTTTTTCACGTCCCAGCCATTGATATCAAAAATATCATCAAGTTGCCATTCAATAACACTTCTTTGTTTATTCAACTTTAGGTAAAATTCTGTATCTCTAACATAAATAAACCGTACATCATAATCACTATTTGGCGAGGCAAACCCCCAAGCACGGCTACCAGACTCAATTGCATAAATAATTTTTACATTTTTCTGCTCTTCAATTTGAGCCAACTTTTCCTTAATTTGTAGTTCCACGCAAAATTCCCCCTAATTCAATTTTTTACACTCTGTATAAAGTTGTTGCCAATCATTACGTTTACGCATTACATTTTGCAAATATTCCGTCCAAATTACACTATCCGACTTGTCATCTTTCACAATCGCACCTTGAAGAGCAGCCGCCAAATCATAATCAGAAATTTTTCCATTCCCAAAACTTCCTGCAAGAGCCATACTATTTGCCAATAACGAAATCGCTTCAGCCGTTGACAATACACTACTTGTCTGCTTTACTTTCTGTTTATTATCAATAGTTGAACCTTCTCTTAACTCTCTAAAAATCGTACAAATTTTTTCTACCACATCTACATTAGGCAAACTTGAATTTAATTCCAAACTTGACGAAAGTTGCTCTATTCTTGTTTGTACAATTTTCATCTCTTGGTTTAAAGTTTTTGGCGATGGCAAAACTACAATATTAAAACGGCGTTTCAAAGCTGATGACATCTCATTTACCCCTTTGTCACGTGTATTCGCCGTTGCTATTACCGAAAATCCTTTTTGTGCAGGAAGTTCAGTTGTAAGCTCTGGAATTGCCAGCCTTTTTTCTGATAAAATTGAAATTAATGCATCTTGAACTTCTGATGCACAACGAGAAATTTCCTCAACTCTCGCAATAGTCCCACTCTCCATAGCGTTGTAAATTGGGCTTTTTATAAGCGCCTCTTGTGATGGACCTTTCGCAATAAGCAACGCATAATTCCAAGAATAACGAATACTTTCCTCAGTTGTTCCTGCTGTTCCCTGAATAACTTTTGTGCTATCTCCATTAATTGCTGCCGTTAAATGTTCCGAAAGCCACGACTTCGCAGTCCCTGGTTCACCAATTAATAATAATGAACGGTCAGTTATAAGTGTTGAAATTGCAATCTCTACAAGACGATTTGCCCCTATATATTTTGGTGTAATTTCCAAACCTCCAACTTGTCCACCCACAATATATTTTAGGACTGAACGTGGCGACATTTGCCAATTTGTTGGGACAAAATTTCCGTTTGCCTTATCCTCCTTAATTAATGCCTCAATTTCTGTTTGAAATAATAATTCTGCTCCTTGACGTTGTATCATGCTTTTTCTCCTTATCTATGTAGAGGGTTAACCCCCCTCTATTCCTCGTTTAATCGGTTAATTAAATCGTTAATCACGTTGTATCTGGCCTCAACAGCAGTAGCCACGGCCTGAGGTTCTAACCCATCTTCTGCAACATGAGAAACAGCATCAGTTAAAAGTGCTAACCTCAATAATTTTTCTTTTTCATCATTGCTATCCATTTAAACAACTCCTTTTAATGATTATTTCCATATTTATCATGTGTTAAACAGCAAAATTTAATTCATTAAAAAAATTTTATTTAAAATATGATGCTGAACTTCTTTTTGATAATAATTCTTAGGGCAATGTGGTACAGGCTGACCCCCACTAATCATTATATTAATTTTTTCTATATCAATTGACCCATCAATAAGTTTGGTAATCCCTGCAAAATCAGTAAACCTATCCGTAAAATCTATTAATGTTTCCTTCCAGTTTGTATGAATTCCTTCCTTTAAATAGGTGATTTTATAAGTATGTTTTTTACCACAATAATCATAAACTTGAGGAATTATATAATAGCACTCTAACTTTTTATTATAATACACTCTTTGAAAAATAAATAAAAATGCCTTCTGAGGATAACAATTCACTCCTTCCTCATCACTAATATAAATACTATATTTTGCATAAAACTCTTCAGCTGATAACTTAAAAATATCCTCTATAGCATCAAACACAAAACTATACTCTGGTACAATATCCTTAATTTTAATGATAAATTGTTGATTATAGTCTGGATACCACACCAATATATAATCAAGTATAACTTTAACTAACAGCTCAATAATTTCACAACTTGTCCTATTTATTAAAAGTGCTTGCTCCATTTCCACAAACCATTCATCACAAATAACATTATACCCCAGCACTAAAATAGTTCTTTTTCGCCCAGTATATTTTTGAGTTAAAAACAACTGCTTTATAATATTCCTTACCTTGTCACTATCGTTAACATATAACATTCCCAACACTTTAGGAGATTGATTATAACTATTTACTTCATCAAACCATTCACCTAAATAGTCTCCTTCACCAGTTAATTTTGCTTTCACCAACCTATCGCAAACTACCCCGAACTTGGCTGATGTCATATACCCACTAGCATCTTTTAAAAGTGTAAAGCATTTATTGATTTTAATTTTATCCAAACAATTTGAAGGAACATTATGACTTAACTCAAATTCATTTACAATAAGTTTACTCATAATTTCCTTATCCTTAAATTTGAACTCCAATACTTTTTCTAACAAATTCTTTCTCGGGAATTTATAAATATACAACTGATTATACATTTCTATATTATGAATTGCGTGTAAATAGCGGAATATTCTCCCTTGATGTACAGCATAAGACGTTTTCCAGTTTTTAACTGTAATTGCGTCAGCTATTTCTACACTATAAAATTTTTGAACCACAGTATGATATACTAAAATTTCACTTTCACTTGCTATTTCCAGTTTTTTCTTAAAATCTCTTCCAAGATTATCTCCATAAACTAACAAATTATTTATTGCTAATTCTAAACTTTTTGAAATATTATAATTGTTAAATATTAGACTTTCTATCTCAATAATTTTTAAACTTGTATTAAAAACCCTAAAATCAGGGGTCACACCAGCCTCACAAACACTAATATCCTCAATACTTCTAAGCTGTAAACGTGAAAACTGATAATAATTACAGTCATATCGTACATAAACTCTTTTTAATATTTGATTGCTAAAGTTTTTTTTGACAACCAACATTATTGTATTTACTAGAGAAATTACTTCTATTATATTTCTTGACTCACAATCAATTAAACTTTGTAATTTTGTCGAAAGTTTTTGAAAAATAGGATTAAATGGAATGTAAAACTTGACTTCTTCACGAAAGTGTCTTATAACGATATCCTCCTCGATAAATTTTATTCCATATACAACATTTAAAATTAACCTATTTTTTAATTCTAGTAACATTTTACCTCCTAAATATAATTATAATATCATCATTTTTATTTATATTATATCATATTTTTATGACGTATGTAGTCATTATTGAAAATTTTTTTAAATAATTTTTAGGTATCGAAAAATAAAGGAATAATTTTCAAAAATTTTAATTATTTTCATATAAAATTTTGTTTTCAATATAATAAATATTAGTATATTCAATCTTTTCAGAAATAACATTTTAATTTACAGAAAACATAGGACAGAAAAGTTCAATTATCACGATTTTTGAATTTCACTTTTTTCAAACACAAAAAAATAACCCTTTATGATTTCTCATAAGGGATTATTTTAATATAAATCTTCAAATATTTTACTAACATCAATTTCTAAACTTTCAAAAATAGTCGGCTTAATTATTGTAGTGTAATTATCTTTCTCAATTTGTGTTAAACGCTTTAAATCGTACTCATCTAACACTACTATTACACTCATTAATTGATATTTGCCTTTATGTAGGAAATACTGCTTTATAGATTGACTCATATAATCAACTAACCAATATTCTTTAACTCCATACTTTTCATAAAGATTAAATTTTGTAACTGTGTCATGTTTTATACTAGTAGGCGAAATTACTTCTACTATTAAAGTTGGAACTCCATGATATCCATTTGGCTTAAATTTTGACCTGTCACAAAGTATAGATAAATCTGGAACTACATATTCTGCTTTGCCTTCATCTAAATAAACATCTATATGGTCAGTAAAAGCTCTACATTTTTTGCCTTCTTTTGACTGCTCCAAATACACTCCAAATCTTAAATACAACTTGTCTATAACTTGGCTATGTCTGGGATTTGCCGAAGGGCATATATAATAAACTTTATTTTCAATCTTTTCTTCTTTCCACCTTACCAAATCTACTGCACTTTCCATAAATACCACTCTTTCTTTATTTTTAATTTAGTATAACATATTTTGGCTGGTGGGATATAACTTTTTTATAAGCTTACTTAAAAATAGGGGAAACCTCTTCACCAAATACTACAACAAAAAAGAATTTCTCCCCTAAAAAATAACATTTTTGTTTCTAGTTGTCAAGGATAAATTTCTCACTAACCCTTAAAATATGAGAATTAGTCACTAGGCTAATTACGTTTAATACAAAATTTTTATCTATAACTCCAAACATAATCTGATTTTCATATATATCCTTCATTTCAAAATATACACTATCAACTTTATTCAAATAAATTTGGTCTTTATTTTTATCTTGCAAAATGTATCTATCATCTACAATTCCAATGGTTTCATAACTAATTAACACTGGAAAAATATCTTTTGATAATGAAGATATAAAATATAATTTCGCTTTTTCAACCCCAGTTTTTATATCCGTAGCAAAACTTTTAATGGTGATAATATCTTCCAAAGTAAATTTTCTTGTACTATAAGTTAACCAAGTTATTTTAGCAAATTCTCGGCTATTGTAGTAAATTAAAGGGGTTGGCATAATTACATCAAATTCGCTATCATTAATTAATTGCTTATCTAAAATTTCATTACAGGAAAAGTTTATACTCCCACTGTTTAAATCTAGCCAATATGCAACTTCTATTTTCTTATTTTTCACCTCATCAACCCATAAATTTAGTTGAACTAATTGTGAATTTTCTCTAACTAACCCTAAATTCAAAAGCTCTTGTGCTGTCCATTCATACCCAACTTCTTCCAAAAAATCGTTTGCTTCTTGTGTAATAATATTATTTTCTATACACTCTATAAAACAAATTTTGGCATTACTTACTAAACTTTGAGTCTTAACTATTAATTTACTTACCTTCTCTAACTCCTCCTCCAAATTTTCGAGCAATTCCACCATTAATTTTTGGATATTTGGAATATAATAATTTCCAAGCTCTTGAGTTCCACACTTATAATCATTTATTTGAACCTTCAAATTTCCAAGACCATTTTCTATTATATCCCTTATTATTTTATCAGCAATTTCAAGCCCTTCAACCTGTTTTGACATCTGTTTTAATTGATACATTTTATCCCCCTTAGTATTTTAGTATTAAGTTTATTATACATTTTGCATCAAAATAATTGCAAGCATAACACAAAAAAACTTACCTATGACCATATTTGTAGTCACAAGTAAGTTTTTATACTCCTATTTAATAGCTCCAGACGCTACCCCTTTAATAATATATTTTTGACAACTCAAGTAGAAAATAACTATCGGAACTATTGCTAACACTAGCATTGCCATCATTGCACCCATATCTATTGAGCCGTATCCACCCTTTAAATATTGTATCGCCACTGGTACAGTTTTATACTCTGTTCCAATTAATAAATATGGTAATAAATAATCATTCCAAATCCACATTGTATTTAAAATCGCCACTGTAATAACGGTCGGTTTCATAACTGGTAACACTACTAAAAAGTAGGTTTGAATTGGGTTACAACCATCAATTATTGCTGCTTCTTCAATTTCTAATGGAATTGATTTCACAAATCCTGCAAACATAAATACTGAAAGCCCTGCCCCAAAGCCTAAATATATTATAATTATACCAAATGGGTTATCAAGATGTAATGTATTTGCTACTTTTGTAAGTGTAAACATAACCATTTGAAACGGTACAATCATTGAAAATGCAAAGGCATAATATAACATCGAAGTCCATTTATTTTTTACACGAACAATATACCATGCCGTCATTGAGGTACAAATTACAATTGCTATTACTGAAAAAACTGTAATGAATGTAGACCACCCAAAAGCTGATAAAAACTTGATTTTTACAAGACCTTCAATGTAATTTGTAACCCCTACAAAAGTTTCACTAGTTGGCAATGAAAAAGGTGCATCACTAATGAAAAACCTCCCTTTGAATGAATTAATAAACACTATTACTATTGGGAAGATAAACGCTATAGATAACAAAATTGCAACTATAAATAATGTTGTATCAAGAACTTTATTTCGTTTTTGCATTATTCCTCAACCTCCCTTTTTCTAGTAGTTACAAGCTGTGGAAGTGATATCATAGCTACCAATATAAAGAAGATAACAGCTTTTGCCTGCCCAACACCTTCCCAACCAACTCTACCATAAAACGTATTATAAATATCCAGTGCTAACATAACAGTTTTATCACTTGGTGAACCTGCTGTTAAAGCTAGATTTTGATCAAATAATTTAAATGCGTTTGAAGTTGTTAAAAATAAACAAATAGTAACCGAAGGCATAACTAATGGAACTATCATATTTGTAATAATTTTAAACGGTGTAGCACCATCTATTTGTGCAGCTTCAATAACAGAATCTGAAATATTTTGAATTCCAGCTATATAAATTATCATCATATAACCTATCATTTGCCAGTTCATCAAAATTACTAATCCCCAAAATCCATATTTAGGATCATAAGTTAACGTTACTCCAAATTGAGCTAATACTCCATTTAAAATAAGTTGCCAAATATATCCCAAAACAATTCCACCAATTAAATTTGGCATAAAAAATACGGTTCTAAAAAAATTTGTACCCTTCATTCCTCTTGTCAATAGTAATGCTAGTAAAAATGCACAAATATTTACACTTAATACTGATACTATTGCAAATTTTGTTGTGAACCATAACGCATCTAAAAATCCTGTTGTTGTGAACGCCTTAACATAATTATCCAAAAATACAAACTTAGCGTCCGATACAGTTGTAAACTCTGTAAAAGATAAACCAATTCCCATAATGAATGGTGCTACAAATCCTATCATGAAAGCTATTAATGTGGGAAGTACGAAAACAGGAAAGTATTTAGCCAATGTTTTTTCCATACCATTCACCTCCTATTTTTTCAAAGAAACTTCAGTTTTCCACGCATCAACAGTAACTGCAACAACTTCATTCCACTCTGTTTGACCTTGTGCATAAGTTAAAAGTGCATCTCCTACTCTATTTTTAAAATGTTCGCTTGGGAAAGTTATGAAAGCCCATGGCACTGATTCCACATCTTTTTCTAACCAACGTATAATTTCTTTTGCCAATGGGTCGCTTGGTCTTTCAGTTTCATCAAAACTAGCAAATGGTGCTACTAAATTTAACTCATTTAACACGTAATATTTTCCAATTTCACTTGTGAATAACCACTCCAAAAAGTCAACTGCCATATCCTGTTGCTCTTGTGAAGCTTGAGAATTTATTGAGAAATAATTCTCTGTACCTATTGATAATCCATAGTTTTCTTCACCTTCAATACCCATGTAAAGAGGCATAAATTTAATATCATCAGCCTTTACAATATTACCCCCAACTTCATCAATTTGAGCCCATGCCCAACTACCGTTTTGAACCATTGCTACCCTACCTAAAGCAAACTCTGCCATTGAATCTGTTACAGATTTGCTACCTAATAACCCTGGTTTTGTTACAGAATTATTAATATATAAGTCAAAAAGATTTCTAAAATTTTCGTTATAAGTAAATTCTATTTCGTCCATCTCAAGACCTGCTAAAATCGGATTTTCAACACCATCATAGTCCAAAAACTCATGATAAAACGGCGTATTTGCAAGGTGAGTTTGCCAGCGCCATTGTTCTCCAGAACCTAAAGAAGTAGACGCAAAAACTCCACTAATCCCAAGAGCTTCAAGGTTATCTGTCATATCTTCAACTACAGCTTTTAGTGTTTCAAAATTAGTAATTTCATCTGCTGAACTGATACTTACTTTTTTATTTGGTAACGCAAAATAATCTCTCATAATTTTATCATTGTAAATAATTCCGTATCCCTCAACCACATAAGGAATTCCATAAACCCCTTCACCATCAGTCACTGCGAGGCTTTTATCTGTTAATAATTCATAAAGTTGAGTATCCTTTAAGTCAGCCGTATAATTTTTCCAAGACTCATACCCAACTGGGCCATTAATTTGATAAATTGTAGGTGGAAACGATTTCGATATTTCCGATTTTAATGTAGTTTCATAAGTTCCGCTTGCAGCTGTTTCAACTTTTACCCTAACCCCTGTTTCAGCTTCATAATCTTTTGCAATACGCTCATATACTTGAGAAATTTCAGGTTTAAAATTTAAAAAGTATATCTCATCTCCCCCAGAACTACTTGAATTATCAGAACCACACCCCACTGTAGTAACTAACATTGTTCCTGTTAAAACTGCCCCTAAAAGTTTGCTAAATTTCATAACTTCTACCTCCTAAAATATCAATCTAAATACTAATATTTTGGTTTCATATTTCTATAAAACGTTTCTAATCTAAATTTATGATAGTTATATCACAATAGTTTTTCTGACGTAATTCAAGTTATAAACAAAGCAAGTTATGTACAAGTTTACCATAAATTGTATTTTTATCTTAATAATTGGTATATTATCACAAATTTTATTATAGTACAATACTATTATCCAAAAAAGTTGATAATTTTTTTATTTCAACTTATATGAACAAGATATAATTACTTATATTTTTAATTTATATTGATATTACTTAGTTATTATTACTATATTTTTCAAATTTTAAAATTTAAACAAACACTTAATGTATTGTTTTAAATACAAAAATAGACTATTAAAATATAAGTTCCATAGTCTATTTTGCATATATCTTTCTAATAATTCCACTACTTCTCCTAGTGTATAGTTATCTCTCCCGAATATGGATAATTATTCGGAAGTTCTTTTTTTGATAAGCCGTATAAAAGTTATCTTTAACAAAGTGGATTTTTTCTAATTTCGAATTTAGAATATTTAAATGAAAGTCTTTAATTGGGGGAAGTTTCAATAAATAGTTTTTCAAAATTATTTTTCATATATAATGCTCCCGTATACCCCAAATTTGGAACACTTTGCACCCCTAAAACTTGTGTGTAGTTAACGGCTGGCAAATTCAATTGACCTATAAATAATACTTCTGTCATTTCAGTATATTTATAAGGTAATTTTATTGATTTTATATAATATATCAAAACATCAACCCAACGTCTATCCAATTTTTCCTTTAATTGCTCTCCCAAAAATATTTTCTTATTATATTCTTGCACAATAGTTGTATCTTCAGTAAATGGAAGATAATTTTCCCCTTTATTTTCAAAAGTTAGTTGTTGAGAGGATACAATTTCTATGTCATACTTATTAATAAAACTTTTATAAACAGCTGGCATCATATAGTGATTATTTTCAAATAATTCTATTCTTCTAAAAATATAAAATAAACTTTGTTTTACATTTTCATCAGTAAATTGTTTATCAAAATACATCGCATAATTATTAAAAATTTCTTCTGCACTTTTGATAGGTAAATCGAATAGCAACTCAAATACAACTTTATAACTTGGACAAAGTTCATACACTCTAGCTAAAAATTCCTCATTTAAATTATTAACCTCCAGTATTATATATTCGCTTATTAAATCAATCATCGCTTTAATATAACGAGGTATATTTTCAGTTACATAATTCTCCAATAACTTTATAACACCCTTAAACCATTTATCACAAGTCTTATTTGCACAAAAAGCTAATAATATTCTGTTGTGAGGATTTTCTTCTAATGCTAGTTCAAAATATCTTTTTATTTTATCATCTGAACTAATATATAAAAATTTAGTTATAGTAAATATTGATTTATTTTTATATTCTAACAGATGAAGTAATAAATCATCTATTAGCCTCAGATTGTTTGTTTTCAATGCTTTTACAGCAGTATTATTAATTAATTGTTCGGTTAATTTTTCAAAAAACGCTCCCTGTTGTTGGTACAAATAATTAAGCACTTCTATATCTTGTGGAAATTCTAAAAAAATATTTATAGGTATATTTTTGAGATAAGTACTATCCATACGGTTTGGACTATTCCAATATGCCACCATAAGTTTTAGTTGTTCTACTTTATTTTTAAATGTAGCTTGACATATATTTGCATAAATGAATGCTGGAACAGTATTGATAATTGATAGATAATAATAATATTCACTTTTGTACTTTTCTACATCTTTAATACAATAAATAAATTGTCTAATCACAAAATAATTTACATCTTTATTTATTTGTAGCTTCATATAATGTACCCACATTTTTTCAGCTTCTTGGAGAGATAAAAGTTGAGATATTATTGTAAAGTATACCACTAATTTAATAGATTTTTCATTATAAATTTGATTATAATTATTCAAAACTGATTTTATTTCGTTTATAATTTTAGGCTTAATATACTTTAAAATTTTTGCTAACTTTTCTATAACCCAATTATAATGCTCTCTATCCTCGTTTAAAATAATATCTTTTGTCACTAATACTTTATATGTTTTATAAGCACTATTCACAACTCTAAAATCATTTCTTTGTTTAATATCAATACAATTTTCATAATTAAACACTATGTTGCTTGGGTATATTTGATGTATATTTAAACGTGAAATATGGTAATATTCCATTTGATACTTAAAAGATTTTATCGCCATTAATTTTTCGATAGGTTTTAAAGGAATTTGAGTTAAATTTACAGCTTTAACTAACGTAAGTAAACCCAAAATGTTAGTCGATTTTCCCTCTATAAGTTCATTTAATTTAATAAAAATGCTATTTATAATATGCACTTCTTGTCCTATAATTTGAAGTTGCCTTGCACAAATTTTAAGGTTAGAGTTATCTTCAATAGTTATTTTTCCATGTACCACACACAAAACTAGTTGATTTTTTAATTTATTAATCATAATTTTTCCTTTCTAAATGAAAATATTATACCATAATTTATGGACACATAATCGTACGATTTAATAGTTTTAATTTTCTGTTTTGGGACTTTCTTCCTTATTAATACACTTTATATTGCAAAGTTGTTAGGAACTTTGATATAATAAAATAAAACTAGTGGGGTGAATTTATGCAATATGAAATTTTTGGCGAAACAATTCCAGGGGTAACTATTAAACTTGAAGATGGTGAGTCGGTTTATAGTCAATCTGGGCAAATGGTGTGGTGTGATGACTACATAAACATGAATACTGGTGCTTCTCATGGAGGATTTTTTAAAAGTATTGGTCGATTATTTACGGGTGAGTCGTTGTTTGTAGTGAATTTTGAGGCCAGAAAAGATATGGCTGAAGTTACTTTTGCATCAAGTTTTCCAGGAGAAATTTTGGCTGTTGAAATTAGTGGTGGTGATGAAATAATCGTTGAAAAATCTGCATTTTTATGTGCCGAACAATCAATAGAAACTAGTGTTGCTTTTACAAAAAAAATCTCAGCTGGGCTTTTTGGTGGTGAAGGGTTTATTCTTCAAAAAATTTCTGGTGATGGTACTGTTTTTCTGGAAGTTGCTGGAAATATTGTAGAAAAAGAATTAGATGATGGCGAAATTCTTCGTGTTGATACTGGAAATGTGGTAGGCTTTGAAAGCACTGTAAGTTATGAAGTTGAGATGGTTCGTGGTATTAAAAATATGATTTTTGGTGGTGAGGGTGTATTTTTAACCAAACTACAAGGACCTGGGCGTGTGTGGCTTCAAACTGCTACGATGCAAAATATCGCCGAAAGGATTGTACCTTTTATCCCAACTCCTAATCAATAAAATTTAATTTTTGACTGTAGACAATTGTTTTCAGTCATTTTTTATGCAAAAAAATAAAATTTTTTTATAAAATGTGTTTAAAAGTTTTTTAGGTTGGCGACACTCTAATATCAAATACTATATTTTGTAAGTTATAAATTTTTTTAAATGAGATGTTTAAAGAATTATGTTGTTGGCAATACTTTATTTTGAAGTTTATTAGAAAAATATTTTACTATTAGATGTTTAAAAATTTTTTAGCATGGCAATACTCTAGTTAATGTTGAAAATATCGAGTTTATAAAGCTATTTCTATAAAGAAAAATTTATTTTATAAAATGTGTTTAAAAGTTTTTTAGGTTGGCAACACTCTAATTAAAGTTAAGAAAAGTTGATTTTCATGGGAAAGAGATAGCCATTTTGAATATAATCGTATATAATAAAAAAATATTAGCAAAATTTTAGGAGGGTTTATTTAATGATAGTTGCTGATTATTCAGCTGAAGTTGATTTTGAACGTCTTGAAGATGTGATGGCAATTTTGGATATAAGAGATGAGTTTGGACAAAATAGCTTTTATTTAAGTTTCGAGGAGGATTACCCCTACTTAGTTTTAGATGTTAATCATCTTTATGTGGTAGCTCATTATTTTGAAAAAGAAGGGTGTGTTTATGTGGCTCAGGCTGAAACTAAAAATGCTGATGTTGCTGAATATACAATTTTTCGCCAAGGAACTATTGAAGAATTTGATGCTCATCGTGAATTTATTTTGGATATGCATAAAGCAAAACTTATAGTCGAGGATTTCTTCCTTTATAAAGAGTGTTCAAAAAGAATATCATGGTATTCACTACTTAAATAAATATAATCACTTTGCTAAAGTACTTAAGATAGGAGATTGAATATGTACGAATTACTGAAAGTTGAGGGGCGTGCAAAAAGAGGGCGTTTTCACACTGTCCATGGAACGATTGAAACACCTGTATTTATGAATGTTGCTACTGTTGCAGCTATTAAAGGAGGCGTTTCTACTCAAGATTTATATACGATGAAAACACAAGTAGCACTTGCAAACACATACCATTTGCACCTTCGTCCAAGTGATGAATTAATTAAAGAACTGGGTGGACTTCATAAGTTTATGGTGTGGGAAAAGCCTATACTTACAGACTCTGGAGGATTTCAGGTATTTTCCTTATCGTCTAGGCGTAAAATTAAAGAAGAAGGGGTATATTTTTCTTCACATATTGATGGCAAAAAAATATTTATGGGGCCTGAGGAGAGTATGCAAATTCAATCGAATTTAGGCTCAACTATTGCTATGGCTTTTGATGAGTGTCCCCCTGCTACAGCTGATAGAAGCTATATAATTCCATCAGTTGAACGTACTACAAGATGGCTCGAGCGCTGTATTAAAGAGATGGATAGACTAAATAATTGTGAAGGTACGATTAACAAAAATCAATTGTTATTTGGAATTAATCAAGGTGGAATTATCCCAGATATTCGTATTGAACACGCCAAAATTATTAGTGAATTTGACCTTCCAGCTTATGCAATTGGAGGACTTGCCGTTGGTGAAACTCATGAGGAGATGTATAATGTGCTAGAACACGTAGTGCCTCACCTTCCACAAAATAAACCTACTTATTTGATGGGAGTTGGTACTCCAGAAAATTTATTAGAAGCTGTTTCACGTGGAGTAGATTTTTTTGATTGTGTGCTTCCTGCTAGAAACGGTCGTCATGGCCATCTATATACTAATCATGGTAAAATGAATATTTTAAACCAACGTTATGCAAATGATATGAACCCAATTTCTGATGAGTGTGAATGTTCTACTTGTAAGCATTATTCAAGAGCCTACATTCGCCATTTATTAAAGGCTAAAGAAATTTTAGGGCTTAGATTATGTGTAATTCACAATTTATATTACTATAACAATTTGATGGAAGAAATCCGTACAGCACTTGATAATGGTGAATTTGAGAATTATAAAAGAATGCGTTTAGAAGGTTATAAAAATTAAGGAGCGAAAACTATATGGGATTGCTAGGAATGGTTATTTATTTTATATTTATTTTTGGGGTTATGTATGTAATGCTAATTAAGCCTCAAAAAAAGCGTGATATGGAAATTCAAAATATGCAAAACTCTGTTAAAATCGGAGACATGGTTCTTTTAAACACTGGTTTTTATGGCAAAGTTGTTGATATTATTAACGATTTATTTGTTATTGAGATGGGGTTAAACAAAGGTGTTCGTATCCCTATAAAAAAAGCTGCTGTTATGGCAATTGAGCAACCAAATTTAGTAAAGGGTAAAGCCCCTGTTGTTGTAAATGAATATGAAGAAGATGAAGATTATGACGACGATGAATATTACGATGATGATGAATATGAGGACGATGAAGAATAATTTTACATTTAAGCTTGACAAACAAAAGATATCTAATCTATAATAATGTCAAACTTAATCGGGCAAAAACTATGAAAAGAAGAGTACCTTAAAACCCAAATTTACAGAGAGCTGGCGTTGGTGGAAGTTGGCAATTTATTTTAAGAGAAGAACATCTTGGAGTTTCTAACTGAAAAAATTATTATTTTAGTAGGCTTAGACGGGATTAGACCGTTATATCTAAAACTAAGAGAGTCAACTTTTTGGCTAATTAGGGTGGTACCACGGAAAAAGCTTCGTCCCTTATATTTTTGAGGGGTGGAGCTTTTTTATTTTATAATTTTGCTCAAATATAATAAAAGGAGAATGATTTTATGCATTTAACATCAATTAGATATTTATATGAAAATGAACCAAAAGAACAAACTATTACTATTGCTGGGTGGATACGTTCTGTACGTGACTCAAAAACTTTTGGATTTATAGATTTAAATGATGGTACTTTCTTTAAAGGAATTCAAGTAGTATTTGATGATACTATGGACAACTTTAAAACTGTGGCTAAACTTGGAGTTGGAGCATCTATTATTGTTGATGGAACTTTAGTTATAACTCCAAACCAAAAGCAACCTTTTGAACTTAAAGCTACCAAAATCCAAATTGAAGGGGAATGCCCTCCAGAATATCCACTTCAAAAAAAGCGTCATTCATTTGAATTTTTGAGAGAAATTGCATACTTAAGACCTCGTACAAATACTTTTGCTGCCGTATTTAGAGTGCGTTCATTAGCATCATATGCAATCCATACATTCTTTCAAGAAAAAAACTTTGTGTATGCTCACACTCCAATAATTACAGGAAACGACTGTGAAGGGGCTGGAGAAATGTTTAGAGTTACAACACTAGACCCAAAATCTCCACAACTTACTGAAGATGGAGAAGTAGATTTTAAAGAAGATTTCTTTGGTAAAATGGCAAATTTAACTGTTAGTGGACAACTCTCAGCTGAAAGTTTTGCTTTAGCTTTCCGTGATGTATATACGTTTGGGCCAACTTTCCGTGCAGAAAATTCTAATACTGGAAGACATGCAGCCGAATTTTGGATGATTGAGCCAGAAATCGCATTTGCAGATTTAGAAGATGATATGAATTTGGCAGAGGCTATGTTGAAATTTGTAATTCAATATGTCCTTGATAAAGCTCCTGAAGAAATGGCGTTTTTCAATCAATTTGTAGATAAGGGAATTAAAGATAGACTTATTAATATTGTTAACTCTGACTTTGGTAGAATTACGTATACAGAAGCAATTGATGTACTTAATAATTGTGGAAAAATGTTTGAATACCCTGTATTTTGGGGCTGTGATTTGCAGACAGAGCATGAAAGATTTTTGAGTGAGGAACATTTTAAAAAGCCTGTTTTTGTTACTGATTATCCAAAAGAAATTAAAGCATTTTATATGAGATTAAACGATGATCAAAAAACTGTTGCTGCTATGGATTTATTAGTCCCTGGAATTGGAGAGCTTATTGGTGGTAGCCAAAGAGAAGAACGCCTTGAAGTTTTACAAGATAGAATGAAAGAGGCTGAATTAATTGAGGAAGATTATTGGTGGTATTTAAACCTTAGACGTTTTGGAGGTACTCGCCATGCTGGGTTTGGACTTGGATTTGAAAGACTGGTTATGTATTTAACTGGTATGACTAATATCCGTGATGTAATTCCATTCCCAAGGACTACAGGTTCAGCAGAATTTTAGTAATAATTATAGGCTACTAACCTTGATTATACCATGAACTTATAGTACAATAAACTAAATTATACCCCTACCTGTGTGGTGGGGGCATTTAAGGAGAGATAATAATGGGAACTATTAACAACGCTTTAACAATGTACATATTGCTAAAGAGTAGAAAAAAAATGAGCCGTGGAGAAATCGCAAAAATTTTGGAAATTTCACCTCGTCAAGTAACAAGATATAAAGAAGATTTACAAACAGCTGGAATTCAAATCATTGAAACTACTGGTAGATATGGTGGTTATGAACTAGTTGGTAATGATTACTTTTTAGAAGCAGGATTTACAAGAAAAGACAAAGCTCAATTTGAACAATTATTAAGCTGGCTACAATCTGAACAGTATGTACACTATCAAGATGTAGAATTATTAGCTAATAAAATTTTTGGTAATCAACTAGAGAGTCCAACTTTTATTGGTGCTAAAACTCATACACACGCCGTAAGTTCTCAAACTGAAAAAGATAAGTGGGACCAACTTAGTGAAGCTAAAATTTTACATCAAAAAGTGGAAGTAACTTATCAAAATGTTCATCAAGAAAAAACTACACGTGTTATTCACCCATATCTTTTAGTAACTTACCAACAAGCTAATTATTTGGTTGGATATTGTGAAACTCGTAAAGAAATTCGTCACTTCAAACTTATGAGAATGGAGCAAGTTATAATTTTAGAAGATACTTTTGAAATTGATGCAGAGTTTAAGCAAAAAACTTATTTAAAACACGCCTTTGGTATATTCAAAGATGAAAAAATTGAAGTTAAACTTAAAATTATGTATCCATATGCTCAATCTTTCAAAGAAAGAGAATGGGTTGCTGATGAAGTAATTGATGACTTCCCAGAAGATAAATATTTATTATATACTGCTGAGATGGAAGGTCTAACTCAAATTAAAGCTTGGATTATGCAAATGGGAACTAGCTGTACTGTTTTAGCGCCTGAGAGTTTACGTGAAGAAATCATTCAGTTACACAAAGATTGCCTACAAAACTACAAATAAAAAAGAGAGATTTTCCTCTCTTTTTTTTATTACTAAATTTCATATGGTAAGTATTCTCTTGCAATTTCAATTATATCCTGCTCATCAATATCTCCTTCAAAAACTAAAGTATATTGAGAACCTTTAAATATTAATTTCGTTTCATCATCTATAATCGGAACATAAACTCTTTCCCAATTTTCATACATCGGCTCACCCAACATATCAAATTGATACAGATTATCCACATTATAAATATCACCAGGAACACGTGTTATAGTATATTCGTTGTTATTTTCGTCTTCCATCGCCAAAATTATATTATTAGTTATCCCGTTTTCAATTAATTGAGTTGAAATATTATTAATTGTATGACCATTTTCCAAAAGCTTTGCGATAGATAAACCACATAAATGTTCGTCTATATCTATAATTTTATCCACGTAATAATCAATATCCTTTTGTTCAATAAGTTCACCCTTTAACAACTCATTGTGTTTCTCCAAATCATAATTAGAAATAAATTTAGCAATAGTAGTAGCCGCTTTTTCCAACTTATCGACATCAAGTTCCCCTTCATAATGACGAATAGCAACCCCACTCCACTCTAACGGCTCTTCTTTAAACCCAACGGCTGGAATATTTTTTGCTTGAAATACCATCGTTTGATTTGCATCTCTATCCCAATTTACATCTAAGTTTAAATTATCTGCAATTTGAGTAAATACGCTCCCAACTCCAAAACAATCTCCCATAACAAACTCACTATCTTGTAAATATCCAAGACCTTGTACCGAAATTGCTCCTACTATCGTTTCAGTTTCTTCTTCAGAAATATTATTTACATAAGTTCTTGTCCCATATGCATACAATCCATTTGTCCCAACAGAAACCACTTCCAAATCAAATGGTAATTCTTCATCTTTTAGCAAGTTTGCAATTTCTAAAGTTGTAGCAATTCCCGAACCACTAGAAATTGTACTCTTTGCATCTGATGAAGTGTCATGACTTGTAATTAATATCAATTTTTGATTAGTAGGGTTGTCCATAGCATATTTTGTTGCACTCACAATAGGAAAATATCCATCTGGAATATCCTCACCTTCTGGATTTAAATTAAACATCTCCTCAAAATCCAAATCACCATATCCACTATTTTCCCAAGTTAATTCCATAAATGGCTCTACCATGATATCACTTTCATATCCAAAACTCTCTAATGTGTCACTTATAAATGTTGCCATATCCATTTCTTCTTCACTACCACGTGGTCGCATAGATTGGGACACAATCTCCACCGTGTTTTCTAATGAATACGACGAACTAACATACCCTTGTGGTAACTCAATGCTCTCTACTGTTTGTATCCCAAAAATCCCAAACAAAGTTGCTCCTAGTAATGCTATTCCTAATTTCATGTTAAAACTCCTTCTAGTAAAATTTTAGCTATCTATAAAGAATATTGCCAAACATTTCAAGGAATATACATCTTTTGGGAAATTATTTTTTAAAAAGATTTTTTATTGCACGTTTTATGTTGTGGCGCACCAAATCTATAATTGTATGATTAGTTTTGTTTCCCTTGCTACGGTTGCAACTTCTACACATCGCCTGCAAATTCCACAATTTATCGCTCCCCCCCTTGCTTTTTGGAATAATATGGTCGATATCTATCATATCTTTTTGAAACCAATTTCTACAACGCACACATTTCCATTTATTCCCTTTTCCTAAATCTTCTTTAAAATAATTTTGCCTATATCCCATTTATTTACCTCGTTTCAATTTTTTATCTAAACAACGGACAAAAAAGTACGATCATCACGATTTTTGAATTTGAGTTTTCTATCTAACATAAATTTTGCTATATTAATTTTATTAGATTTAATGCTAATTAATTCCAAATTTCCGAGTTCTTTCCTTTATTATAAGATTATAAACACAAAAAACCACCCTTCGCTTTGAAAGGTGGTTTTTTTTATACTGCTTTTGATAAAAATATTTGTGTCCAATAATTTGAGTCGTACCCAACACCCATATGTGTTGTTGTTTCATTTAATATATTCTTACGGTGACCTTCACTACTTAACCATGCATTCACTACTTCGGTTGCTGTTTGCTGACCTAACGCCAAGTTTTCGGCTGTGTGTTGCCAATCATCTATCCCAAATTTATCTAGCAAATCTACTAACGTTCCATACAATGGGCTTTCATGTCCCAAATACTCAAAGTCGTTCATATCTTCAGATTTAATTTGTGCGATTTGAGTTAATTGTGTGTCAAGAATAAGTGGCTCTAACCCTTCTTTTGCACGTGCTTCATTTACTAAAGCGTGGACTTCATTTGCAAATGCCACGTTTGGCAACCCTTCATAATATTGGATATATGGCGTTAAATTTGTATCTACATAGCTTTGACCTTCGTGGTTTACAACTAGTGGAATACATACATCACCTTCTAATTTTACTAATACATTAAAAGACCTAGAATACCCCCCTGGGTTACCCAAATATGGACTATCCTTAACATAACTATCTATTACAATATCGTAATAACCTTGTCCTAAATGTGTAGCTTCAACAAAACTATAGTTATGACTGCTACCATACCACATTCCCAGTGTTAGAGTTTTAAAGGTCACATGGGTATCTGTTACCTGTACATCTACCATAAAATCTCCCTCATCAAAATTATACGCATATCCTGTATAAAAATTAGCAGGTGTCCCCAAATAATCCCTAACTAAACGTTCAGCATCTGCTCTTGTACAAATAAGCTCTGATAAATTGGAGTTTTGTTGTCCATATTCGCTCATATCTCTATCATCTATTATATTAGCTATCTTCTTCATTTTATCATCTAAAGAAGTTGTTAATACATCATAATTAAAATAAGCATAATAATCTAAAAGACTGTTTACATAACTTAAATCAGCCGAAAAATCATTAATCTTTCCTATATATTCACCAGAAGAAGCAGTTTGGGAGGAATTACTTTGCGAAGCAGTAGCTTGAGAAACGTCTTGTTTCTCAATTGTTAATGGAATATACTCATCACCATCTTTTTTTACAGTTGCAGTATGGATAGCTATAACTTCATCTGGGTCCTCATTATATACCCTAGCAATCTCCTCAGGACGATAGCTATAAATTTGTAATTCATAAACCCCATTTCCTAAATCGGTAACGTTGTCAACTTTCGGTGAAATCCATGCTGTTGATGAGAGTTCATAATAATAGGATATTTTAACTTCTTTTTCAGTTACTTCAATAGATTTATAATTCCACTCTTCGGCAGAACCTTCCTCATAAAAATATCCCGTTTGGAAATTTGGGTCTGAACCAAAAAAATTTTTATATATCTCTGTTGCGTCTTCTTTACTAAGAATGATTTCAGCCCCATTTGTTGTTATATTATACTCACTTAACGATGAATACGGATTGTTAATATTTGTAGCAACATAAAAACCAAATACTCTTAGTTTTTCGCTTAGGTCCGAATTAATATCATAATTATCTCCATGATAACGCAAAATATTAGTTATTGATGGGTGAGCCGCAATGTTTGCAACGTCTAACTCAACTCCATAAATGTTAGTATATGCCATCAATAAATCCATAGAAATACACATTGTTATGCATATTTATTCGCACAGTTGTTATGTAAATAGTTATAAGGTTACTCCAGTTCATTATCCTATCTCTGACGTTCTGCTCATGTGTATTGTGTCAGCAGCGTCTCTTCAGATAATGGCGGATCATGAGGCACCAGGAGAATGGAGAACGAGAGATTTTCAGTCAGTGTTTGCGGTCCACACAGATTAATCGAGGCCTTGAACTGAATGTTTGTGTGGTTTAGTGTTTCAAGGTTTTCCAGTGTTTGACCTCCTCTACCACTGCACAGAAACAGGCATTTTCTTTCCTCTCTTTTTGGCAAAAAATGTTATTATATTGATTTTCAGTCATATGAATCGCCCATATCGTTCTTGTAATATATCGCCAACCATGTTTTGTGATATGCATTGTGTCGTTAAACATTTCGTTAACCCATGTCAACAACCCGCAGCACTCCAGAGAAATTCTACCTTAAGGTAACACTGAGCCAAAATGGCTGACACACAGTTTTTAAAGCATATCTGACATCACAATCCTTTCAGCTTTTAGAAAAACTGATATTTTAATTACTCTGTGTTCAGTGTGGTCTGTGTTGTTTTTTTCTATAAGATGTTCTTTTTATGGTGGATGGGTCTAAATAAATCAATTCCCAAGAGTCCTGCTATCAGAGGAGGTTTGGCTCA
>LNZR01000049.1 GCA_002007365.1 Epulopiscium sp. Nele67-Bin005
GAAACCTCTTACTAAATTTAGAAACAGAAAATCTCCCTTCCACCAACCCCTTAACATCCTCCTTTATTTCTTTAATATCTGCTACACTACCATCTTTCATACTTCTATTTACCTCTCCAACCCTTCAATCTTGCTTCCACTCTCTTTATTATGTCACGTGCAGGAGAAGAGATTTACCGTTACAACAAGCAACAGAAACAATTGACAAAGAAATTACCAAACCTTAAAAAAGATTAACAACGAATCTACTATTAGAACTTTTCATTTGTTTATTCATAACCTACCCTCTCTGATAAAAACTGAGAATACGTGTTTTCATAGTTAAATTGTTTGCTCAGTTTTCAAATTGCTTATACATTGATATGCACAGTTTAATTTATCAGAGTAAACTCACGCATATGTCGGCACAAATGAGAAATGCAATAGCAGCTTGCATCACAACATCAATCTCCATGACAAAGGAAAAAAAACCTAATTCATGATGAAGGCCATATGATAACTTGGAAACCCTTGAAAAGCTAATAAGTAGTCCTCCAGTTGTTTTGAGAAGCTAAAATCAACAATGATTGTTAAGAATAAAAAATTATTTATAAAAATATTTTGTGGTGTCTCAAACAATCACAATTTTTTTTTTTTTTAATTTAGAGGCTGTTTTTGAATTCTCTTATTTTATTGGTTTATTTAACAAGGACAGCACACATTAATAAACATTACAGTGATTGTGCCAGAGGTAGCCATGAAGATATTACCAATCCCTGGACAGATGTTACAAAGTCACCCTAAAAAACAGAATATAACATTAGATTTACGACTTTATTCAACATTAATCGTTTGCAGGCATGCAGAAGCAATAATGAAAAGAGGACAGAGTATTAAAATAAGTAGAAATATCATACAGGACATCCTTGTACAGCACTGTTAAGTAGGCAACTATTCAAAACATGGAACACAAAGACTCATAAAACAAACATGTAAAGCAGATAAGATAAGGGATAATAGTGTTTGGGCAAAGAGGCGCTCTGCATGTAAAATTATAGACAGATACAAAAATATATCAAACCCAGTTACTTTACAAACATATGCTGACTGCATAAACCAGATGGCTGCCCCATCGGACAACTGCTGGCCTTGAAGGTGGCCCAGTTCGACCTATTACCAGACCAGGAATGAGCCAGTGGGTGATGTACAATGGCTACAAAAGAGTGCACAGCTTGAAAAGCCAGGCAGGTGCCACCTCGGGGAGGCTTAATTAGCAATCTCCATGGTCTGGTAAGTTATAAATATTGACAAAAAATGTGATATAGCATTTAAAAAAAACAATGGAACATAATGCTTAGTTTTTGAAGAGGAAAGGAAACACGGTTCTGAACTATTAGCAGATTCTTTGTGTGATCTACATTCTTTGGACTATTTCTTCTGAGTTATTCACTCTATCAAGTGCAGGTTGTAACTACTAAGTGCTGCAGAGCTCCTTAACCCACAAATGCGCTTAATTAAATAACCAAATTATATACTGTACACCATTTGATATATTTATGATATTGATTTAATTTTATAACACAAGCTGTGGTTACAGAATTGCATTAGAGTTAAAAGTAGAAGGAATAAAAACAGTTTGCACACTGCAGGGCTCTACTTGCACTTATTAATTGCACCGAGTGAGTGATGTTTCGAGCACAAGGGCTCTCTTCTTCAGAGATACATGAGAGTTGATAAAGATGTTATAGCAGCCAAGACACTAAAAAGTCTCACCTTAATAATAAAAAAAACAACAACAACACAATATCCATGTGGTTTGTCCATTTTTCTACTTACAAACAATTTTAACTGGAGTTTTAAATGGATTAGGACTTCAAAAGATGACTTTTAAAGGAAATGTTATAGCCTCAGTTTTATGTATAGGAGCAATTTTATTTTTAGTTCCAGAACAAGGGTTGCTTGGATTTACATCGGCACTTTTGCTTCAATCAGGATTTGCAACGACATATCATCTTTATCATGCGCTTCAATCAATAGAATTACCAGTGGATATTGTTGGTTGGATGATAAAACCTGCACTAGCGATAACTTTTGGATCAATGGGTATGAAATATGTGCATAATAATATTTTGATGACGGCGTTTTCGCTTAGAATATCAACATTTATTGCAATTGTGATACTTGGAATTTTCTATTTAGGATTTTTGTTTGCCTTTAAGTGTGTAACTAAAAAAGATATCGAAATGTTTATTCATTAAGGGAGGGCTTGTTTACTATTTTTTATAGTAGACAGGCTTTTTTTTTGATATAATTATAGTATAGAAAGGAGGGATTTAGTTGGCTCAAAATAAAGAAGATTTGATTATGAAACGTGCAATGCAAGTATTTGCAAAGTATGCACCAAAATATTTTGGTCATGGGGGAAAAGTTAAGTCTATTGCTCACACAGAAGATTTGATAATGACTCTTAATGATATGAGAATGGATTTTGTATTTTTGATGGAAGATGATACTTACATTCATTTTGAGTTTCAGACAACAAATAAAGGTATTAAAGATTTGGTGAGGTTTAATATTTATGATTTGTTGTTGTTCCAAAAAACAGGGAAGCCTATAAAGACGTATGTAGTTTATTCTAGTGATATTAAAAATCCTAAAAGTGAATATACGTATGGAGGTGGAAATACTTATAAAGTAACGCCTATTTGTATGGCTGATAAAAATGCAATTTCAGTACTTGAGCATATCGAAAATAAGTTAAAAAAAGGAGAACCATTAACTGATATTGAACAGATGGATTTGGTATTTGCACCAATTATGGGTGGTGGTTTAACTAAGGAAGATGTTTTAAGTAAAGCATTAACTATGACTATGGAATATGATGTACAGAAAGAAGAAGAAATTCAAGCTATGCTATATACATTTGCCTTAAAATTTTTAGATGAAGGACAGATGGATAAAATAAAGGAGTTGGTAAAGATGTCACCATTAGGAAAGATGTTAATTGCAGAAGGAAGAGAAGCTGGACTGGCAGAAGGACTAGCAGAAGGGTTATTAGAAAAAGCTGTAGAAGTAGCAAAAACTTTATTTAAAAAAGGAATGGATTTTGAATTTGTGCAGGAAATAACAGGGTTATCATCTGAACAATTAAAAGAAATTCAGGCACAATAAATAAAAAAGCAACTAACTTTTTGAGGCTAGTTGTTTTTTTAAAAATAAAGGAGTTGGTAAAGATGTCACCATTAGGAAAGATGTTAATTGCAGAAGGAAGAGAAGCTGGACTGGCAGAAGGATTGGCAGAAGGACTAGCAGAAGGGTTATTAGAAAAAGCTGTAGAAGTAGCAAAAACTTTATTTAAAAAAGGAGTGGATTTTGAATTTGTGCAGGAAATAACAGGGTTATCACCTGAGCAATTAAAAGAAATTCAGGCGCAATAAATAAAAAAGCAACTAACTTTTTGAGGCTAGTTGCTTTTTTTTAATATAAGTGAGAGATATCACAATATTTTGGTACACCATTTTTATACGACAGGTTAACTTCTCCTTCGATAAGAGGTAGCATATAATCAATTAATTGTTGAGTTACATCATTATGAGCCTTAGAAATCCATTCAAGAGGAATAGTTTTTGTAAGGTTTGCGATATCTTTTATATCATAAGGAACGATATTGCAATGATAATTTTGGTCAGTAGTTCTTTGGTAACACATCATTTTTGCCGTTTCACCAGTAGCGCCAACTCGTACTGCTTCTTGACCAATTGCAATAGCTTCATCAATATCAGTTTTTGAAGCAATATGACCTCCTGCACGTTGAGAAACATTGATTTCTATAGAACGAACTTTGCAACGTAAAGTTTCTTTTAGGTGGTGTTCTAGCATTTTACCGACTCCACAAAGTTGCTTATGTCCAAAGGCATCAGTCGTTGAAGAGGCTGAAATATAGTTTCCGTCTTTGTCTTTAATTCCTTTAGAAACTGCTATAATAATATTTTTTCTTTTGCGTTGAGCAGTTTTGATATCTTGAACGAAATTATCAAGGTCAAAAGGAACTTCTGGCAAATAAATTAAGTCAGGAGCATGAGAATAGCTAGTTCTTGCTAAGGCGCTACTTGCTGTAAGCCAACCTGCATCACGTCCCATAATTTCAACAATTGCAACAGATGGAATATTGTAGATGTAAGTATCGTGTGCAATTTCAAGAAGAGTTGTTGCGATATATTTTGCGGCACTTCCGTATCCAGGGGTATGGTCTGTAATTGGTAAATCGTTATCTATAGTCTTTGGAATGCCAATTACATTTACATCTTTATTATGTAATTTTGCATAAGAAGATAGTTTTAAAACGGTATCCATTGAGTCGTTTCCACCGATATAAAAAATTGTTGTGATATTTTCTTTTTCTAACATAGTAAAGATTTCTTCATACATTTGTGCATTTTGGCTAATATCTGGCAGTCTAAATCTGCATGAGCCAAGATACATTGCTGGAGTGTGGGCAAGTTGAGATAAAGAATTTTCATCATTAAATTTATCAGATAAATTCATATAGCGACCCTCTAAAAATCCAGCTATTCCATTTATCATACCAAATACTTTGTCATAATTATCAGATGCCAAAACTTCTTTTACAACACCTACTAAAGATGCATTTATTGCTGCTGTTGGGCCACCTGATTGACCTACAATACAGTTTCCTTTTTTCATAATTAGTTCCTCGCTTAATAATAAGATTTTTCCGATTGAATATAAATTTCCTAACTAATAATAACCAAAACTTTTGTAATATGCAAGGTAAATTTTAATTTTTAATTCAATTTACGTCTTAGACTGACAAATTATGATAGCAAATTTGAAAATTTTAACAGAATTTGGCTTGACAATGTTCTTTTGTATAGTAAAATAGAAGATAAAAACCATCATTAGATATATAAGCCTTCGTCCCAAAATGTGAGGGGTGAGGGCTTTTAAAGATGAAAGGAAAATGTATATGAGGGAAAAATTAGAAAATATTAGAATAAAAGCTCTTGAGGCTATTCAAGATGCTACTGATTTAAAAACATTTGAGGATTTGCGTGTTAATTATTTAGGGAAAAAAGGTGAACTTACTGCTGCTCTTAGAGGAATGAAGGACCTTTCAAAAGAGGAGCGTCCTGTAATTGGACAGGTTGCTAATGAGGTTCGTGAAAAAGTGGAACAGGCTTTAGCTTCTAAAAAAGAGGCCCTAGAAAGTGCTGCTCAAAATAAGGCTTTGCAAGATGAAATTATTGATATTACAATGTCTGGAAAGAAGATGCCAGTTGGAAAACTGCACCCACTTGACCAAACTTTAGAGGAAATTCAAAGAATTTTTATGGGTATGGGTTATGAGGTGATTTCTGGGCGTGAAGTTGAGACGAGTTATTATAATTTTGATGCTCTAAACCTTGGGCCACAACACCCTGCAAGAGATGAACAAGATACTTTTTATTTTACTCCAGACATAGTTTTGCGTACATGTACATCACCAAGTCAAGTGCATACAATGGAAAATCAATCGTTGCCAATTCGTATGGTAGCTCCTGGGAAGGTGTATCGTTCTGATGAAGTTGATGCTACTCATTCGCCAGTTTTTCATCAAATTGAAGGGCTAGTAATTGATGAAAATATTACATTTGGAGATTTAAAAGGTGTGTTGCTTGAGTTTGCAAAAAGATTTTTTGGAGATAAAGTTACGCTTAAATTCCGTCCACACTATTTTCCTTTTACAGAGCCAAGTGCTGAGGTTGATGTAAGTTGTGTTATGTGTGAAGGTAGTGGTTGTTCGGTTTGTAAACAAGAAGGTTTTATTGAAGTTTTAGGTTGTGGAATGGTACACCCTAAAGTACTTGAGATGGCTGGAATTGACTCAACAAAGTATCAAGGATTTGCGTTTGGTATGGGTGTTGAGAGATTGACTATGCTAAAATATAACATCAATGATTTGAGATTGTTTTATGAAAATGATGTAAGATTTTTGGATCAATTTTAGGAGGAAATAAAAATGAATGTACCTATGTCGTGGCTTAGACAATATGTAACTTTAGATATGGATATAAAAACTTATGCTGATAAAATGACTTTGTCGGGTTCAAAAGTTGAAAAAATTGAGGAGCTTGGAAAGGAAATTACTAATGTTGTTGTTGGTAAAATTGAAAAAGTTGAACAACACCCAGACGCTGATAAACTTAGAATAA
Source organism: Epulopiscium sp. Nele67-Bin005 (assembly GCA_002007365.1). GTDB lineage: Bacteria > Bacillota > Clostridia > Lachnospirales > Cellulosilyticaceae > Epulopiscium_D. The sequence goes on from LNZR01000049.1 coordinate 6,192, forward strand.
TGCAAGTAAATATTGGAGCAAATGAAAAAATTCAAATTATAACAGCTGCAAAAAATGTGGAGCTTGGAGACGTTGTGCCGGTTGCGTTAGATGGTGCAACTTTGGCAAATGACCTCAAAATTAAAAATAGTAAACTTCGTGGAGTGCCTTCACAAGGAATGTTTTGTTCGGTTGAGGAGCTTGGATTTACGCAGGAACAATTTCCTGATGCGCCAGAAGATGGAATTTATATTTTTAAGCAAGAAATGATATTGGGAGAAGATGTAAAACCTTATTTTGGGTTGGGTGAAGAAGTTATTGAATATGAAATTACAGCAAATCGACCAGATTGTTTTAGTATTTTGGGGATTGCAAAAGAAGCGAGTGCTACATTTGGAGTGCCATTTAATTTTCCAGAAATTGAAGTTGGAGAATGTAGTGATGATGCAAATTCTTTAGTTAAAATTAATATTCAAAACGAGGAGCTTTGTCCAAGATATTCGGGTAGAGTTATTGAAAATGTTAAGGTTGGACCTTCTCCAAAGTGGTTGCAAGACCGTTTGTTATCGGCAGGACTTAGACCTATAAATAATATTGTAGATATAACTAACTTTGTACTTTTGGAATTTGGACAACCGATGCATGCTTTTGATTATGATAAGTTATCTGGTCGTGAAATTAATGTACGAAATGCTAAAGATGGAGAATTTTTGGTAACATTGTTAGGCGAGCATATAAATTTAGATGATAGTATGTTGGTTGTAGCTGATGCTGAAAAACCTGTTGCAATTGCTGGGATTATGGGTGGAGAAAATTCTAAAGTTACAGAAGAAACTACAACTATTTTATTTGAATGTGCAAATTTTGATGGGTTTAATGTGCGTCAAACTTCAAAAAAGACAAACATTATGAGTGACTCTTCTAAAAAATTTGTTAAGGGGCTTGACCCAAATAATGTAGAACCTGCTCTTTTGCGTGCTGTACAGTTGTTAAAAATGGTGACAGATGGTGTAAATGATAGGGGAAGTGTTGATGTTTATCCTAAAAAACGTGAACCACTTACGATTTCTTATGATGTAGATTGGATTAATTCATTTTTGGGGTTATCATTAGGCGAAGATAAAATGGTAGAAATATTTGAAAGACTTGAGTTTAAAGTTGATGAGTCTTCTAAAAAAGTTACTATCCCTACTTCAAGACCCGATGTAACTATGATGGCTGATTTATCTGAAGAGGTTGCAAGAATTTATGGTTATGATAAAATTCCACTTACGTTAGAGCGTGCAAAACCAACGGTTGGAGTAAAAACTAAGGAGCAACTTTTGATAGAAAAAATCCGTAATGTAATGCATTCTAACGGAGTTTATGGGGCGTTAACTTATACGTTTGAGAGTCCTAAAGTTTATGATAAACTTAATTATCCAGAGGGTAGTCCTGCTCGTGATGCGCTAAAAATTTCTAATCCACTTGGTGAAGATTTTAGTATTATGAGAACAACAACTTTAAATGGAATGTTAAATGCACTTAGCACAAATTATAATAGAAGAAATGAAACAGTTGCACTATATGAAATTGGTAAAGTTTTTGAGAAAACAGAGAAGGATTTACCAAATGAAATCGAGAAATTAACTGTGGGAATGTATGGAAAAGATATTGATTTTTATTCGTTAAAAGGAGTTTTGGAAGGGGTTCTTTTGGCATTAAAAATTGAAAAATTTGAGGTAAAACGTAATTCAACATTGTTGTTTATGCATACAGGGAGATGTGCTGATTTATTTATTAACAATAAATATGTTGGATATTTTGGAGAAATTCACCCTCAAGTTGCAAAAAATTATGACTTAGATACTAGAGTTTATGTGTGCGAAATCGACATAAAACCTTTATTGACTTATAGTAAACTAGATAATATTAAATATACTGCACTTCCAAAATATCCTTCAACATCAAGGGATATAGCGATGTTAATTAAAAAAGATGTACTAGTTGGTGATATCGAAAAGTTAATTAAACAACGTGGAGGAAAATTGTTGACTAGTGTAGAATTATTTGATGTCTATGAAGGAAAGCAAATTGAAGATAATCAAAAATCTGTAGCATATCGTTTGGTATTTAGAGCAAATGATAGAACTTTAACAGAAGAAGATGTTCAAAAATTTATGAAAAAAATTCTCCAAGGTTTGGAAACAGAAATGAATGCTAAACTTAGGGATTAATTTAGTGAAACAGGATAAATTTTATCCTGTTTTTATTTTTGTTTCCGACATTATTACCTATTAAATAGTAATTAATACCAGTACTTGACGTTAAAAAATATCATTAATTTTATTGAAATTTTGGGTTTAGTAGGGTATAGTATAAAGTAGAGGAGAATATTTATTTATAGAGGTAGTATATACTTGTTTATTGGGTGAAAGGGGATACAAAAATGATAAGTACAGTAGTTATTTTAGTATTACTAGCAGGCTTAGGAGCAATGGGTTTGAAGCTTCAAAAAGTAACCAAGCAAAAGGAGCATTTAGATGCTATTTTAGATGCTATGCCGTTTCCAGTTTCAGTAACAGACAATGATAGGAATTGGACTTATGTAAATAAAGCAACAGCGCAAATTTTTAATAAGTCAAAAGAAAATTTTTATGGACAAAATTGCAGTAGCTGGGGAGCAAAAATCTGTAATACTGAAAACTGTGGAATTACTTGTTTAAACGCTGGAAAGAAAACGACTCAATTTAGTGCAGATAATAATGATTTCCAAGTAGATGTGAACTACATATACAACAAAAGTGGGGTAAAAGTTGGTCATATTGAGATAGTTCAAGATATCACAGAAAATAACCAAACTTTAAAATCTCAACAAAGTCAAGCACATCTATTAGAAGAAATCGCAGAAGCAACAGAGAGATTTGTTGATATTTCATCGCACGTAAGTACTGAAGCAACTCAACTTTCTACAAATGCAGTAGAGCAATCTGAAATTATCGAAAACTTTGTATCATCTTTAGGAGATTTATCAGGCAACTTGGATAAGAGTATTTCTCAAATTACAGAAACTAACAACATCTCAATTACAGCTAAAGAAAAGGCCAATATTGGTACTGGTCATATGCAAAATATGATTGTTGCTATGAAAGATATCAATAAAGCGAGCCAAAACATTGCTGAAGTTATCAAAATTATTGAGAGTATCGCAAGTCAAACAAATTTATTAGCATTAAATGCGGCTATTGAGTCGGCCAGAGCTGGGGAGGCAGGGCGAGGCTTTGCAGTAGTTGCTAATGAAATTCGTGATTTAGCAAATAAGACATCAGAAATAGTTAAAGAGGTCGAAGAAACTATTCAGGATACATTAAAGAATGTAGAACGTGGTCAAACTATAGTAAATGATACTGATGAGGCATTAACTAATATTGTGGCGACAATTGACGAAACAGTTAATATAAGTAAGGCCCTACTAGAAACGAGTAAGGAGCAACAATTATCAGTAACTACGCTTAATAATGGGACGACACAATTAAAAAATATTACTGAAATTAACGTTGCTAGTTCTCAAGAAAGTGCGGCAATTAGTGAAGATATGTTGCGTCAAATTGAAAACTTACGTAACATTGTAATTTTGTAATTGGATTGGGGGGTTATCCCCTTATCTAATTATGTACTTAGATAATATTAATTTTTAAAGGAGATATCAACCATGAGTGAAATACTTTTAGAAACAGGAACAGGCGAAGTTGAAATTATTGAATTTATTGTAAACAATCAATGTTATGCAATTAATGTATTAAAGGTTAAGGGGATTATTCAGTTAGATACTGTAGTTCCATTACCAAAAGCTGCTCCAGAAATTATGGGAATGACTAATGTTCGTGGAAACATGAACATGGTAATTGATTTACAAAAAGTTTTATATAACATCTCAACAGACAAATATACTGGAGGACTTGGGTTACTTTGTGAATTTAACGGAACAATCGTAGTCTTTTTAGTTGATGAAGTTAAGGGAATTCTTAAAGTTACTTGGGCAGACATTGAGCAAAGTAACAAGATGAAGCAAGATGTTTTAATGATTGGTAGCATCTTAAAAGATGGGCGCATTATCATTTTATTAGACTTTGAGTCAATCACTATGGCTGCTGACCTTGGAGAAGATTACCAAAAGCAAGCTAAGTTAAGTGATATTGGAAAAACTAAACACACTGACTCAACAATTGTTTTGGTTGAAGATTCAAAAGCTATTCGTGAAATGTTAAAACTTTCTTTAATTGAGGCTGGATATTCAAAAGTTATTACGTTTAATAATGGTAAAGATGCGTATGACTATATGTTTGAGTTAAAAGATAAATATGGGGCAGAGTTTATTGAAGAAGTTAGCATTTTAATTACAGATATCGAGATGCCTGTGTTAGATGGATACACATTAACTCGTCGCATTAAAGAAGATGAAATTCTGAAAAATTTACCAGTAATTATTTTTTCATCACTTATTAGTGAAGAATTAAAGCATAAGGGTGAAACAGTTGGTGCAGATGTACAAATTGGAAAGCCATCTATCAAAGAACTTGTGGAAATTGTTAGTAAGTTAATTACAGAATCTAAAGCACGCCAATAAAATTTTATAAAATCATTATGTTAATTGAGTATATTTAATTACGCCAACTTCATATTATAAAACTAGTATAGTTTTTATATTTTTAAGGGAGTTTCTTAAGAATATATGGGGAGTTGATGATATGTTTCATAGATTAAAATTGAAGCAATATTTAATAAGAGTTTTTAGCATAATGATTTTATTACTTATAGTTAATAGTTTGTTTGGTATTTATAATATGAACCTAATCAAGTCAAATGATGCACAGTATAGAGTGCGAGCAGAGTTGTCCATGAAAATTGATGAGAACTTAAGTGAAATTAATAGACTTGGTAGAGTTTTAAGAGATGCATATATTGATGATAATTTTTCATATAACGAGATTGTATATTTAACTGAAGAAATGGAACAAATAGAAACTGGTCTACACGATATTTTAGGTATTTATCAGGAAAATGATATGGATACAAGGTTATTACAGATGTGTATGAACCAGTTTTATATTTGGGAAAATACTGCTTTTGAAATAATTGAATACCTAGAAAATGGAGAGACTGAAAAAGCTGGGTTAGCACTTATAAATTATTGTACACCAGCAATAAATGCACTAGAGGAATATGGTCTAGCGATTGATGATGAAATAGATTTAATATTGCGTGAGCTTACTCAGAAGAATGATATTTTGGTAACCATAACAACAGTAGTAAGTATAATTTTAGCGATATTAAGTGTTATTGTGTGTTTGTTTATAATTCACAAAATTTTAAAAAATATTATTCCGATTTTGTATGAAATTAAAAATGTACTAGGTAGACTAGAGCATGGAGAACTAGATATCGAAATAAGTTATACTGGAGATAATGAATTTGGAGATTTGAGTCAAACAATTAATGTAACTTTAAAACAACTCAAAAAATATGTAGATAATGTAGCAGAGAGCATGAATGCATTTAGTAAAAATGACTTTTCTTTTGATATTCCCAGAGATTTTAAAGGTGATTTTATTGAGGTTAGCAGATCTTTAGAAGATTTTGAAAAAAATATGAGAACAACTTTGCGTGAACTTGGCGATATTACTCAAGAAGTTAGCATTGGCGTTGAGCAATTTGCAATGAGTGCGCAAACTTTGGCTTTTGGGGCAATTAAGCAGGCTGATAGCGTAAAAGTTCTAAATAAATCTATTCAAAGTATTTCTGTTCAGGTGTTGGATACAACTCGTAATGCCCAAAGTGCAAATTCTCTTGGGCAAGATAGCCGTTCAATTATAGACCAAAGCACAAAAGAAATTGGAGAAATGAAACTTGCTATACATAGCATAGTTAAAAGTACACAAGATATAAAGAAAATTATTAGCACTTTATCAGAAATTGCTGAACAAACAAATTTATTGGCATTAAATGCAGCAATAGAAGCGGCAAGAGCTGGAGAAGCTGGAAGTGGATTTGCTGTTGTTGCAAAAGAAATTAGAGAACTTGCAAATAAATCTAATGAGTCAGCCCATGAGGTTGAAAACTTAATAAAAAATACTTTGGTATCAGTACAAGAGGGTACAATTATTGTTGATAGTACAATTTTATCATTTAATAATTTGGTGAATAATGTAAATAACATAGTAACTTATGTAGAAGGAATTTCTAAGGCTTCCAAAGAGATTGCAACTAGTATAGAAGATGCATCAAACAATGTTGAGTTGATTTCTAAAGTTGTCGAAAATACTTCAACTACTACCCAAACAAGTGCAGCCACAAGCGAAGAGATTAATGCTCAGTCGATGACTATGGCAGATTTAGTTGGACAATTTAAGATTTAATTTTTTGACCTCTACTGATTGAAGAAGTAATTTATTATGGTGAGATTATTTTAAGAAAATACTATTTGATTAGAGGAGGGAAACCATATGAAAGATAAGTCTTTAAAAGTAAGATGGAATATGTGTGCCTTGGTGTTACATTCCATTTTTATTTTAATAGGAATTGTGGGAATTATATCGTTTCAACTAAGTATTATAATATTAGCAGTCGTTGGGATAGTTGCAACTATAGTAATTTCGCAACTAATATCTCATACAATTATTAAACCTCTTGAAGAACTAGCAAGGTTGCAACATATAGTAGCAGAAGGAGATTTTAATATTCAAACGCCACCTTCGGAAGATGTAGTAATTGGAGGATTATTTAAAGATTTACAAAGGATTGCAGATGACTCAGTTTTGATTATTGAAGATATTAAATTTATGTTAGTAGAAACTAGCAAAGGAAATGTTGATGTTGTAAGTCCAATTGAAGAAGTGTATGTGGCAGATTTTGAGCCGATTATTGCTTCTATAAAAACAATTCAATCTAAATTTAGAGAGGTTGTATATGAATTAAACGTTATTATTCCAGAGGTTAAATTAAATTCTCAGGCTATGAGTGAAGCAGCGATAACGTTAAGTAATGATGCGATTGGACAGCAAGCAGTATCTAACAAATTATATGAGTCAACATCAGGTCTTCATGAATCGATTATTGAAAATGAAACTAACGTTTTAGTTTTGGCTCATAATTTATTTAGCATCAAAGATAAGGCAAATAGTGGGTCGGTGGTAGTTAGTGATATGGTAAATGCAATGAGTGCTATAGCTTCTACAAGTAAAGATATTTTGGGTATTATGGAAGAGATTGAAAAAATTTCTAGCCAAACAAATTTATTAGCTCTAAACGCATCAATTGAGGCTGCAAGAGCTGGGGAACATGGAAAAGGGTTTGCCGTAGTTGCGAATGAGGTTCGTGATTTGGCTACAAAAACTTCACAAACGGTAAGGTCTTCGCAAGATATTATTAATGAAACATTAGAGAGCATTTCGGCAGGAAACGACACAATAAATAATACTTCGGAGGCATTTAGCGTAATTATCAATACATTAAATAAGGGTGAGGAAGCATTTAGTAATTTCTTTGAAGCGTTGATTGAACAGACTTGGGTATTAAAAGAAGTGCCGCCAATGATTGGGGAACTTACTCAACAAATCGACCATGTAGTTTGTATGTCGGAAGAGAATACGGCGATTAGTAATGAATTATATGAACAAGTAAAAAAATTACAAGATGTTAAAGATAATATTTCTGCTTAATTGAGTTCCTACCTATTTTGGGTGGGAGCTTTTTTGTACTACATAGAGAGGAGATTATTGAGGTACAATGGAAAATAAGAGTAAACTAAGTGGGTACATTAGGTTAATATTTGTTAGCTTAATCGTAGCAATGTTGTTGGTAACTAGCATTATCAATGGTTTATCAACACGAAAAAGAGTAATGGAACAAGCTTATGATATGGTAACATTAAATGCACAGATGGGGGCTAACACTTTTGGGAGTTGGTTTGAAACACAATTATATTTTTTGAATTTGGTTGTAGATGATATTTTGAATTTGCCACTTGGTTCTTCAGAAGAAGATACTATTGATATGCTAAGTCGCAAAAATGATTTGGATTTGCAAGTAATATCGGTTTATGTGGGTGGAGCTGACCAGACAATGCTTGATTCTGAAGGTGTTAATTATGATAGGAGTTATGACCCAAGAACTAGAGCGTGGTATATAGGAGCAACTCAGGCAGGTCCAGATAATTATTATTTTTCGGACCCATATTTGGATTATGCATCAGAAGAGTTATTGATTACACTCTCAAAAGCGATTTATTATAATAATGAAATTGTTGCAGTAGTTGGGGTTGATTTGGGGTTAGATACATTAATTGAGAAAGTAAAATCTATGGAAGACCCAAATGGAACTTATTTAATTGTTATAAATAACAAAAATGAAATTATTATTCACCCAAAAGATGAGTACAACCCAACAGGAGAACAGATTCATAGTTTAACTAGCATAGGAGCAGATTATACAGACATTATAAATAATCCATCAAAAATTACAACTTCAAAAACAGCTATGGGTGATAGTGTATATACTCAAATTCTGGAGATTGAAGCATTAGAGGAATGGAGAATTTTATCAAACTATCCTACAAAATTTGTAACAGCAACTATAATGGAGCAAATAGCAACAATTGTAGTAGTTTGTATAGTGAGTGTTATCGGAGCAATGTGGATAATTGGTTGGTTTAACAAAAAATTTATTACTCCGATTGATGAGGTAGTTGAGTGTTTGGCGCAGATGCAACAAGGAAAATTAAACGTAGATACAACAAATATTCCAAGAACTAGCCGAGAAATTAGTACATTGGTAGATGGAATGGAAAATTTAGCAACAGGGTTAAGAGGCTATATTAATGAGATGTCGGTGGTATTGCAAGATTTTTCTGACGGAGATTTTACAAGTACGCCAAAACAAAATTATGTAGGGGATTTTCAAACTATAAAAACTTCGCTCCTTGATATTTCGGTTCATCTTAGAAATTTGCTACAAGAAACGACAACTTCAGCAGATGGAATTAGTGTAGGTTCAGCGCAAATTGCAAATTCGGCAGAATGTTTAGCCAGTGCAACAGTTGACCAAGTAAACAAATTAAACGATTTTACAAACACAACAAACAATGTAACATCAATGATTATAGAAAGTATGCAAGAGCTTGATAGGTCGTATAAAATTATTAATTTGATGAGAGAAAAAGCTACTGATAGTAAAGAAGTTATGAGTGAGATGGTTGAAGCTATGAACGATATTAATGTTTCAGCAAACACTATTGCAGAAGTTATTACGATAATTGATAGTATCGCTCAACAAACAAATTTATTAGCCCTAAATGCAGCAATAGAGTCAGCGCGTGCAGGAGAGGCAGGAAAAGGATTTGCTGTAGTTGCAGGAGAAATTAGAGATTTAGCTACAAAATCAGCACAAACTGTACAGGAAATTCACGAAATAATCGGTAATACTCTCCAAAGTGTAAACAAAGGACAAGAGATGGTGCATCTTACAGAAAATGCGTTATTTTCAATTATAAGTTCGGTTGAAGAAAATCATAAAGTTTCTTTAACTCTAAAAGAAAATAGCAAGCAACAAAAAGTTTATTTAGATGAAATTGCTATTGGAACAAAAGAATTATCCGTTGGAATTAATAAAAACTTGGATATTTCTCAAGAAAATGTTACAGTTAGCGAAGATTTGGCTAGTCAGTCAAAGAATTTAAAAATTCAGATGGATAAGTTTATAATTTAAGTTTTGGACTATAGGTTAAAAAATCTATAGTCTTTTTTATTACCCAAATTTAAGATATATATAATTTTTATATAGCAGAAATTAACTTTTGTAGAAGTTTATTTTTTTTGTGTCAATCAGTTACTTATTATTAAGGAAGAAACTCCAACCAAAATATTAAATAACTTCTAAAGACAACTTTCAAAAAGCCAAATGAAATTTGTGAAATTCAAAAATCGTGATGACTGAACTTTTTTGTCCTATTATTGGTAAAAATTGGATTTATCCTAAATTGAATAAACTATACAATATATGGCAAAACTGTTTATAACATGAAAATTAATGTGTTTAAGAGGCACTTTTTTGTAGAAGGTTGTAGCGCTATGATATTTACAACTACTAGAAAGTATAATATAATACAAATAAGTGCAAGGAAGTACTAATATTTTACAATTATTGTGTAGAGAGGGGTATCTGAATGATAACAACGGTCAAATATACATATGAAAATGCCCAAGTAATTAAGCATGTAGTGTATAATGTAGCCAAAAATTATTCTAAGATGGTCAATGTAATTTATGAAGAAGCTTGCAAATTTATAGATGAGCGTTGGGTATATATGACAAAGAAAGTGGTCTATGATAATGAAATTGTGGGGTGTATTCCAAACACCGAATATTACAATTGTAGTGTTGGCAATTTTGATATAGCAGAGGCAAATTTTGCTGGGCTAAAATGGGACTATTTTACTTTGGGAGAACTAAAAAAAGCATTTGATAAAAATGTGAACTTTCCTTTTTATAATGATGCAAATGGGTATAGGTATTTTTATTACAACAAAAATAAAAGTATCTATAGGACGTGGACATATGTAGATAATAATGGGGACTATGCACATTGGAGTAACTGTGATGATAGCACAGAATTTGGAAAAACTTGTAATGTTCCAATTGCTAGACTTTCTAACAAAGATAGCAAGATGCTTTCTAAAGAACAGGTTTTTTTACTATGGTTAAGATATGGACTAGTACCAGAGCTTTCTCACTATAGTGAAGAATACGAAAAAATATTAGCTTTTTATAGATATTATCCTATAACTTTTGTGGGTGGTAAATTTATTTTGGATACAGATAAATTATACAATGATGTTATTCAAGATATAAGAATTTTGAATAATTTCCCAGATATTTTACGACAATGCTTTGAAGAATCTGACAGAGCTTATTTGGAATGTGATAAAGAACGAATTGACTTAAATACGTATGATGAAAAAATATTAACCGACCCAAATAGAGGACATTGGGAAATAAGGTTTGAGCCAGGAGAGCATTGTAAATATAAATTTGATAGAGATACACCAATGGTTTATAGAAATCCTATTAAAGATGTAAAAGATGGTGGAGTTGTAGGGATAGACTTTGGTACAAAAAGTACAATTGTTGTATATCAAGATGATAGTACAGATATTATTCCTATGAGAGTTGGGACAGGTAATTTAAAAGCTACTGTAAAAGAAAGTCAATTTGAAAATCCAACAGTTATGGAGTTTGTAAATATAGATAAATTTTTATATGACTATAAAGAACAAATAGGACGACCTAAAACTAAGTGGGACGACATAACAATTTCTCATACAGCGTTTAATAGCCTATTAAATAGCAATAGCGAGCAATATTCAGCATATTTTAATGACCTAAAACAATGGTGTGGAAATAAGGATAAGAGAATTAGACTTAGAGATAAATCAGATAAAATTGTAGATTTACCAACGTTTATGGAGCTTGGAGAAGATGATTTTAACCCAATAGAAATTTATGCATACTATTTAGGATTGTATATAAATAATATGAACAACGGTATATATTTGGAGTATTTGTTGTCTTTTCCAGTAACATACGAAAAAAATATTCGTGATAAAGTAATCAAATCTTTTACAAAAGGATTAAAACAATCATTACCAAATGAAATTTTATCTGATGAAGAATGTATGGACAAATTCAATGTAAGTGTTGGGCTTAGTGAGCCAGCTGGGTATGCACTTTCTGCACTAAAAGAGTATGGATTAGAGCCAGATGGTGGAAAACATATTTTTTATGGAGTGTTTGATTTTGGTGGAGGAACAACCGATTTTGATTTTGGAATTTATCGAGAAGCTACACGCAAAATTGACAAAGCTCGTCACCATTATGCAATTGAGCATTTTGGAGCGCAAGGAGATAGATATTTAGGTGGAGAAAATTTATTAGAGCTTTTGGCGTTTGAAGTATTTAAAAGAAATGAAGCCATTTTGCGAGAAAAAAATATAAGTTTTATTTTGCCTCCAGAATGCAAAAAATTTATTGGAAGTGAAGCCTTATTAAGTGAGTCCCAAGAGGCACGCCGAAATACTAGAAATTTGATGGAAAGACTGCGTCCACTTTGGGAGCGTCACGAAAATTATGAAGAAGTCTATAATAAGGGAATTGTAAATATTAACCTATACAATAATATTGGAGATATGGTTACAGGTGTTGAACTTATTATTGATAGAGAATATATTGAAAAAGTTTTGACTGACCGTATCGAAAGAGGGGTTAAAAACTTTTGTGAAGCACTAAAAACAGCTTTTGAAAATGCAAGGTTTAAGGAGCTTGAGAGTTCGATTGATAAAATTAATATTTTTCTATCAGGAAATTCAAGTAAATCTATTATAGTAAAAGAATTATTTGCACAACATATTGAAAATGATGTTGAGTTAAAAGAAAGTGATAAAGAAGTTGAGATTTTCCCACCATTAGGCACAGAAGAAGCAGCCCAAAAGATGGAGGAACACAACTTAGATTATGACCAAGGAAATATGAAGCGACCAACTGGAAAAACAGGGGTTGCCTTTGGTATTATTATGGGTCGTAAAAGTGGAAAAATTAATATTATCAACCATAATAATGAAGTTACTGGAGAAACGAAATTTAGATATTACGTTGGTGATGTTGATAGGAAAAATAATTTTGAGCCAATGCTTTCGCCATATAGTAACTATGAAGATTGGATTAAATTTATTGATGCAAGTGAAAAAGTGTTTGAGATGTACTATACGACTACCCCAGAAGCTAGCACAAATACTCTAAAAATTGCTGAAACTACAAAATTAAGAGTACGTTTGGAAAATGAATACGATGATGATAATATTGATGTTTATGTAAGGCCAATTAGTCCAAGTGCCATAGAGTATATGGTAGCATCTGTTGAGGGTACTGTATTGACAACGCTTGAAGCTCCAAAACAAATACAATTGACTTAGCAAAATTTATAGGGGGAGATAAAGATGGGATTATTTGACAATTTTAATAATTTATTTAAAAGTACACCTGCCATTACTGATAGGTTAATTACCCAACTTGAAACTATTGAAGGAAAGCAACAACAAACGATATCAAATCTTAACACGTGGAGTTTTAAAGATTTAAATACTTCATTAAAAGATGTCTCAGCTCAAATAAAAGATATAGTTGCGCAAGTTTCGCAAATTGTGACTGTACCAAGAGAGCTTGCTATAAAGTTGAGTGGGATAAAAGAAGTTCATGAAAAGTTATGCGAAGAAGTGGCTAATTTAGAAAAAATTCATGCAGATATTGATAACTTAAGAAGGTTAAATAATGATATGCAGGCCGTTATTTCTCGAGAAGACCCAACAAAATTACAAGGAAAACACGTTGATTTAGTAACAGTAGCTTCTGAAATTAAGCAGATTATAAACACATTAAAATACGGTTCTATAGATGAGGAATATAGCCGAATTTTAGGAGAAACTTCTCAAATTTCAAAAATGCTAGATAAACTTTCTATGTGCAAAGCTGATATTGAAAGTATGAGAACTAGACAACAAGAATTTCCAGATTTTATTTTAAAAAGTTCTTTAAGCGCCCAAAAGAAACTATTAAAAGAGCTTGCCACTTCAATAGACTTAAATCAAAAATTATTAGAAAATTACCCAAATTTAGTTTTGTCAGGGGAACTTGATAAACTAAAACAAAATCAGATTATATTAAGGAATAAGGTGGATAAAATGATACTAAAGCAGAACAACGCCTTTAAAATTGAGGAACTTTTAGCGACAGACACACGAAGAATGGATATGTTGGAATACGATGAGAAAATTCTGACAGACCCAAATAGAGGCCACTGGGAAGTTAAGGAGCAAGACCCTATTTATGTTTATAGAAATCCTATCAAAGACATAAAAACAGGTGGGATTGTTGGGATAGACTGTGGTACAAAAAGCACAATTGTTGTACATCAAGAAAGCAGTACAGATATTGTTCCTATGAGAATTGGGACAGGAAATTTGAGAAAAGAAGTCCAAAAAAATCAATTTGAAAACCCAACAGTAATGGAATTTAACAACATTGATAAATTTTTAGAAGAGTATAACAAACCTACGGGTAGACCTCATACTCATTGGGAAGATTTGACGATTTCACACACAGCTTTAGACGGATTTTTAAAGAGTACAAGTAATGAATATTATGCATATTTTAATGACTTAAAACAATGGTGTGGCAACAAAGATAGAATTGTGCGTATTAAAGATAAGACAGGTAAAATACGAGATTTACCAGCATTTATTGATTTACCAGAAGATAGTTTTAATCCAATAGAAATTTATGCATATTATTTGGGATTATACATTAATAATATGACAAACGGAATTTATTTACAATATTTAGTTTCGTGTCCAGTAACTTATGAAAAAGAAATTCGTGATAAAGTAGTAAGATGTTTTGAGCGTGGAATTAAAAAATCTCTACCAAACGAAATATTAAACGATGAAGCTTGTATGAAAAAATTTAGTGTAAAAGCTGGACTTAGCGAACCAGCAGGCTATGTATTATCAGCGCTTAGCGAATATGGTTTTAAGCCTCATGGAGATGATAAAGTATTTTATGGAGTATTTGATTTTGGTGGAGGAACAACGGATTTTGACTTTGGAATTTATCGCCAAGCAAATGACACTGACCACCGAAGATATCATTATGCAATAGAACATTTTGGAGCTCAAGGGGATAGATATTTGGGTGGAGAAAACTTGTTAGAACTATTGGCATTTAATGTTTTTAAGGAAAATAGTGCATTATTACTACAAGAAGGAGTAAATTTTGTATTACCTCCAGAGTGTAAAAAGTTTGCAGGAAGTGAAGTTCTACTCAGTAATTCTCAAGAAGCAAGAAGAAATATGTTACAACTTATGGAAAGACTTCGTCCACTTTGGGAACGCCATGATAATTACGAAAAACTTTATGAAAAAGGAATTATTTCTTTAAGTATAGATAAAAATAATGGTGAAATGATAAATCTTGACCTTAGAGTTGACCAAGATATGTTGGAAACAATTTTATACTCTCGTATAGAAAGAGGAGTTAAAAGCTTTTTTGAAGCACTAAAAATTTCATTTTCTCACCCAAGAGTAAGTGGCGTTAATAAAATTCATATATTTTTATCAGGAAATTCAAGTAAATCAGTGGTTGTAAGAGAATTATTTGAGAGGTATGTGGAAGAAGAAAGCCATGTAATTAGAGAAAGTTTACATTTAGAGGCTAGCTCAGAAATCTTTGAAATGTTTGCACCTCTAGGAACTACAGAGGCCTACCAAAAAATGCGTGAGCGTGGAATTCCAGTTGATGAACAAGATTTCCTAAAACCTACAGGAAAAACAGGGGTAGCTTTTGGCCTAATTATGGGGCGTAAAAGTGGGAAAATCAATATTATTAACTACAATAATGAAAAAGGTGGCGAAACTAAATTTAGATATTACGTTGGTGATGTTAATAGAGATAATTATTTTGAGCCATTAATTAATCCAGATAGTATTTATGGAGAATGGATTGAATTTACTGATGCAAGCTTTGAAGAATTTGAGCTTTATTATACTACAAGCCCAGAGGCTACAACGCATAGATTGGAAATTAACAATACTACAAAATTAAACATAACTCTAAACGACTCATACGACGAGGATATTTCAGTTTATCTAAGACCAGTAAGCCCAAGCGTTATAGAATATATGGTAGCATCAAGAGTTGGAACTGACTTAAAAGAAGTGGAAGCGCCAATTTCTATTAACTTGATATAATTTGGAGGGGTTAGACGCTCCTCTTTTGCAAAATCGACATCAAAGGAGATATCACATGGAAGCAAATGCAGTGATTAGACAGAAGATTGAAGAAGTAGAAATGTTATGTGGAATGTTAAAAGCTGAGGATAAGTTGGAAGTTTTGAGAGAGAGCATTCCAGATTTAGATACCCAAATAATTTTTGATACACTAGTGTCCAAAGAATTTATTTATAACAATATTTGTGGTAAAGGTGAAATGTTTGAGCATATTAAATATGTATTAAATCATTAGTAAATACTTTAATAAGGAAGAAATGCATGAAAGAAACGATATTAGAATTAGTAAGTCATGATGAGAATATTAAGGATAAACTACAAACAGCAATAATTACACGTTTTGTGAACGAAAGCTCTAAGGAGGATATTGGTGAGTTAGTTAAACAATTAGCGTCTGATGATATCATTTATCAAATTAGAGAAATAAACGATGAGGAAATAATTAAACTTAAATCCAAATTTGAAGTAGCTAGCAATAGAGTTCAGCAACTTCTTAAGGAAAGAACAGAGGTTGATGAGCAGATTGTACAATTAGAGAATGAAAACAAAAGTCTTCAATCTAAAGTGCAGGAGCAAGAAACCGTTAATGCAACACTTAGAGAAAAGGTTGATTACCTAGAAAATCAGACAAGTTCATCAGGAATTAAGTTTAGTAAATCTCAATTTATATTTAATATTTATGAAAGTTTAGACCCAGCTACCAAGAGTAATTTAGAAGGTGTATTTAAACAAATTGATAGTATTGATAAATTTTTGATGTGTGGAGCAGAGTTTGAAAGATTAGAAATGTTGTGGGATTTTATAGCTCATACAATATTGCATCAACCAAATAAGACAACCCTAATCAAAAATTTAACAGATATATTTAATTACTTTTTTGATATATATATCCAAATTCACCCAATGTATAGTTGGCTAAAAGTAGAAAGTGGAACAGAATTTGATACTGATATACACATAAAGATTGGAAAATCAGGTGGTTCAATCAAAAAAGTAAAACTTCGTGGGATACAAAATATCTACACCAAAAAAGTTCTCAAAAAATCTATAGTAGAATTATAAATTTAGAATGCTCTTACAGATAATAATTATCTTATAGGAGCATTTTTTTATGTTGGAATTTTTAATTTTGTGTGAAAAGTAACATTGTTTTAATAGTTTGTTAAAAAGATATCTATTTATTAGCCGTATACTTAGGGGCGTTAATGTTTACGGGAGGGGGGTTGACCATGAAAATAGACATTTGTCCTTGTTTTTCTTAACTATAAACTAAATTTAAACGTTGATTAGAAAAGGAGAACATTATGAATTCAGTATTTTTCACAGAGTTCCTTATGATAAGTGAACTGCAAACTATTTTTTTCATAGCAATATTATTTATATTGTTTGGTGTTATAAACCAACTTCAAAAAAACAAATTAAGCTTTTCAGCAAGAACATTGATAAGCACAGCGTTAGGTTTAATTTTGGGGCTTGGAATTCAGGCAGCTTCTGGATTTAGCACAGACCCAATGAATATCACTTTTGTTGTAGAAACTACAAAGTGGTATAGTCTTTTTGGAAATGGATTTATAGACTTAATTAGAATGTTAGTCATTCCTATAATTATGGTGTCGATAGTGCATCTGATTATTAATATGAAAGACGGAGAAAACATTGGTAAATTAGTAAAAATGACTTTGGGTGTAAATGTAAGCATGATATTGATTGCTGTTGTTGTAGGATTAACTTTGGGGGTTACTTTTAACCTTGGAGGCACTGCTATTGCTGACGTTGAAGCAACTACGCAAATCAAAGATGTTACAAATATTGTAGATACAATAAGAGGTCTACTACCATCAAATCCAGTACAGGCGATGGTAAATACGAATATTATTGCACTAGTTATCTTTTCTTCATTTTTTGGAATGGGTGCAAAAAGAATGTCGAAGAAATATATGGACGTTGTAAAACCATTTTTTGATTTAACAAACGCACTTCATAAAATTAATATGAGTGTTGCGATGTCAGTTATCAAATATATGCCATTTGCCGTAATGCCACTGCTTGCAAATACAATTGCTCAACGTGGAATTGCAAGTATTTTGGAGGTTGGAAAGTTCATTTTAATATTATACTTAGCAGTTGTAATTATGTTCATAATTCAATTAGCTGTAATTATGATGTTGGGTATAAATCCAACAGTGTATTTCAAAAAAGGTTTACCAGTCATGATTTTAGCGTTTACATCACGTTCTAGTGTTGGGTGTTTGCCACTTACGGTAGAAACTTTGAGTACACAAATGGGAGTAAATGATGGAACAGCAAGTTTTGTTGCAGGATTTGGAACTACAGCAGGTATGCAAGGGTGTGCAGGATTGTTCCCTTCTTTATTATTGGTGTATGTTGCAAATTTAAACGCAATTCCAATTGATTTTAATTTCATAGCAACAGCAGTTGTAGTAATTGTATTAGGTTCGTTTGGAATTGCAGGAATACCAGGGGCTGCAACAATGTCAGCGTCAGTAACTTTGGCAGGAACAGGACTTGGAGCATTATTTTCTTCAGTAAGTCCAATTTTTGCGATTGACCCAATTCTTGATATGGGTAGAACTTTTTTAAATGTTTCAGGAGCTATGACAAATTCATTAATGGTAGCTAAATTTTTAGGTCAATTGGACATAGAACAATATGAAGATTTATCTTTGATAAAAGTTTCAGAAGTAATAGAAGGCTAAAATATGAGCCTTAGTATAATTAATTTGATTGTACTAAGGCTTTTTTTATACAACTTTTGACGAAATATTTATTCTATTGATTAATCTTGGCAATTTGTGATATAATATCTAAAAGAATATTTGCTAGGGGTGCTTTAGGCTGAGAGATGATAAATCATTAACCCTTTGACCTGAACTGGGTAATGCCAGCGTAGGAAAGCTGAAATTAGAGTAGATGATACTACTGTATAATGAAACTTTTCTGGAGGTGTCTTTATATAGTGGTTTTTTTATGTAACAATTGAAAAATATTACAGAAATTTTAAGAAAGTGAGTGATTTCAAATGTTAAATTTATTAAATCAAGTTAAAGAAGTCCGACCACTAATTTTACATTATACAAATGAAGTAACCATTCAAGATTGTGCAAATGTAACATTAGCAATAGGTGCAAACCCCATGATGAGTTATTCTTATGAAGAAGTTGAAGATTTAGTAATGGCTTCAGACGTAGTTATTATCAATATTGGCACTATGAATAGTAGTCACTTAGACTTTTTTATAGATGCTGGAAAGATGGCAAACAAGCACAATATACCTTTAATTTTAGACCCTGCCAGCGTATATGCCTCAAGGGCTCGTTTAGAATATGTTGCACATTTGTTAGAAGAAATAAAGTTTACTATTATTAAAGGTAACATTTCTGAAATAAAATGTATTGGTAAATTTGAGATGGTAGATGTAGATGTTACAGAAACTTGTAACAAAACTATTGCTCAAAATATTGCAAAAAAGTTAAATACTACGATTGTTATAACTGGAAAATACGATATTATTACAGATGGAGAATTAACAAGAAGAATTTTAAATGGAAGTCCATTGTTTCAGTTAATTTCGGGGTCAGGGTGTATGGCAGCAAGCCTAATAGCGAGTTTCTTATCTTTGACAACCCCAATAGAAGCAAGTATTATGGGGATTTTAGTAATGTCTTTGGCAGGTGAATTAGCAGAACAAAAATCTACAGGGCTTGCAGATTTTAAGCTCAATGTTTTAAATGAAGTTTCGCTAATGTCACCTGAAACTATGAAATCATATGGGAGGCTAGTCGAATGATAGAAATTTTAGGAGCAATACTTTGTGCATTATTTGCAGGATATTATATTTTTGTAGTTAGAAAAACAGTTTTTGGTGTGAAAATGATAGTTTTTATAGCCTTATCTAGTGCGATAGCGTTTGTTTTATCGATGGTAAAAATATTTTCATTACCTCATGGAGGAAGCATTAATTTAATTCCGATGCTCCCAATCATTGTAGTATCGTTGATTTCTGGTAGGGGAGCAGGTATGACAAGTGGTTTGGTATATGCGTTGCTAAATTTAATGACATCACCATATATATTAACGCCAGTACAATTTTTGTTGGAATATTTTGTTTCACCAATGATAGTAGGAAACGCAAATTTATTTGGAATTAAAGGAAGAAAACGTATTTTAGCAGGTGGTTTTGTTGTTTTAGGACTGCAATTTTTGCTTCACTTTTTAGCAGGAGCAATTTATTTTGGAGAATATGCTGGCGAAGGTCAAAGTATATGGTTGTATTCATTTATATATAATGGTTCAACAACTGGAATAACTTCAATATTAACTTGTGCAGTATTAACAGTGTTCCCACTTCATATATTCCTAAAAAACAAGGATTTGAAGCCACCAGCACGAGAAAAGAAGATTGAGACTGAAGTTCAAAATTAATAAATCTATTACAAGGAGCATACATTATTTAAAGAAATTTAAATTGTGTGCTTCTTTTTTATTTAAATCTCAACACACATATAACAACTTTGTAACATTTAATAAATATCTTAGAAAGGTATAAAGGTTTTCTACAAATAATATAGCGTTCTATTGCTAAAACTACTGTGCAAAACGTATAAAAAGCGTACATTCTCTTAATTTAAATGGTAAAAATATACTTAAAAGTAAAAAACTTTTATATTACAGAAAATATATATCAGAAATAGAAAAATACTTGACAGTAAATATTTAATATAATATAATAAGTTTGTAACAATTCGTAATGATAATTAAACTAACGATTTATATAAATATAGGAGTGAATAAAAAGTGGATAGATTAAAAGGATTTAAAACGTGTATGTTAGCAGCATTTATTATAACAGGAGTTCCAACATTTGCAACAGAGGTAGGAATTAATACAGCAATTATTACGCAAATGTCTCAGACTCGTAATATTGAAACGAACGAAGTAATAGTTTTAGAACAAAATGAAGAAGTTGAAGTATTATCAAAAGTTGATGATAAATATAAAGTTTTGATTGATGATGAAATTATTGCATATGTTAAACAAGATAATTTAGAAATTAAAGTTGAAGAAAAATCAACAGTAGCATCATTAAGTGGAAGTTTAGCAAATAATATCGTAAGCTATGCAAAACAATTTATCGGAACACCATATTCTTATGGGGGTACAACTTTAGGTCGTGGTGTAGATTGTTCAGGATTTACTTCACAAGTGTTTAAAGGAATGGGCATATCAATTCCAAGAACATCAAAAGACCAATACAGATATGGAACTACAGTTAGTAGAGATAATCTTCAACCTGGGGATTTAGTATTTTATGGATACTCAGGTTCAGTTTCACACGTTGCACTTTATATCGGAAATTCTCAAATTATTCACGCATCTTCAAGTAGAGGAGTTGAAATAACTTCATTAAGTATGAATAGTAGTATGCCAATTATTGGGTATAAAAGAGTTGTTTAATACATAAGGACTATCGCCAAATGGTTATAGTCTTTTTTTGTGCATAAAAACACCTGAATTGCTCACAATAAGATTAATCAGAAAATATAGCTATGAGGTGAAAGAATGTATAATTATAATAAGGAAGCAAAGCTGAAAATTTATATAAGTTGTGCGATAATTTTTGGAATATTTATTGGAAGTGGCAATTTAATTAAGGCAGATATAGAAAAGATTTTACCTATTTATTCGGTAAATACAGAAGAAAAACAAATTGCTCTAACGTTTGATGTAGCTTGGGGTGATGAAGATTTTGAAGACGTGATGAGAGTTTTGGAGGAGAATGAGGTTAAGGCAACGTTTTTTTTGGTTGGAGATTGGGCTAAAAAGTTCCCAGAGCATGTTAAAACTTTAGCTGAAAAGGGGCATGATATTGGCAACCATTCAAACACTCACCCTCACGTAACCAAGATGACAAAGGCTGAAATTGAAACAGATATAAAAGCCGCACATGAGATTGTTAAAGAGATTACAGGGCTAGATATGGATTTATACCGTCCTCCATATGGTGAATATAATAACGATGTTATTAAGGCTGCTGAGGCCTGCAAATATTTTACTATTCAATGGGACGTGGACTCTTTGGATTGGAAAGAATACGGAAAACAACCACTAATAGATAAAGTTTTAAAACATAAAAACTTAACTCATGGTTCAATTGTGCTTCTTCATACAGGAACTAAACATACCAAAGATGCATTGGAGGAAATTATTAAAGGACTAAAACAAAAAGGCTATGAAATTGTACCGACTTCACAAATGATTATGCGTGAAGATTACAAAGTTGATCATACTGGCCGTCAATTTAAATTATAAGAAAAACCCCCCTAGCGATAAACTAGGAGGGTTTTTTTGTTAAACATTTAGTGGAGTGAAATTTAGAAAGGAATGTTAAGCTTAATTAAGTTAGGTAAATATCAAGTAATTTTTAGTAAAATTATAGTATTATATCAAGTAATTTTAAGTGAGATGTGAGTTATATTCTAGTAAAAGTTAGTCTGTATTTGAGTAATCAAAAGTAACAAAGATGATATATAGTCAATTTATTTACAAAATTTAAAGTTAGTGTAAGTTGATAATGTGTAATTGTAAAAGTTTAATTGTTGTCTAAATTCAGGTAACATTTGCTCGTCAAGTTTTTGGCTAAGTTGTAAAATTTCTGGAGATAAAAAGTCAAAATCCTTATTACATAATAAAAGAGAAAGTTCTGTTTTAGTTTGGTTTATTTGAGTAAGATTTAAGTCAAATTTCATGTGCTGCCTCGATTTCCTAGAACACTTTGTGTCAATTATAATGTCTACTATATATTATGATATGAAATAGAAAAAGTTCCAATTTTTGTAAAAAGTTTTCTATAATACTTGAAAAGTTTTCTAGTTTCTTCTATTATAGTATTATATAAAAATAATCTTTTAAAAAAGTTATATACAAATACGTAAAGCAACACTTTTTATAATAGACAACTATTTCTTTTACTAGAAATATTATCATTATTAATAATTGAGTGAATTTTAGAAACTAAATCCAAAATTGTATGTTAATTATGAAATATGTGGATAATCTTGTTAACTGGATAATGTAGGGATAAGTACTTTCTA
Organism: Epulopiscium sp. Nele67-Bin005; assembly: GCA_002007365.1. Taxonomy (GTDB): domain Bacteria; phylum Bacillota; class Clostridia; order Lachnospirales; family Cellulosilyticaceae; genus Epulopiscium_D. The sequence continues at coordinate 29,151 of LNZR01000049.1, forward strand.
ACTTAGTTAGAGAAATTTCTAAGGGAGTTTCCTTTAATATCAAGGGATTGGGTGTTATGAATTGGCGTAGAAATAATTTTTCTGATAAAATATTTAATTTACGGTATAAAAATGTACAAGGTGTAATATAAATATAAAAGATGTAAAAAGTTATATATATAACGAATTTTTGAAGATAGGATAAAGAAAGAGGTGTGTTTATGGATCACATTTTACAAAATAATGAAGTACAGGTAATTGGAAAAGCAGTAACAGACATTGAGTATAGTCATAAAGTTTATGGTGAAGGGTTTTACAGTTTTGAGCTTGAAATCCCACGTCTTAGCGACTCTTCAGACTTTATTCCCGTAACAGTTTCCGAGAGATTGTTAATGCCATTTGGTGATATTAAAGGGAAGGTTTTTAAAGTTACGGGGCAATTTCGCTCGTACAATCAATATGAAGAGGGTAAAAATAGATTAATACTTACTTTATTTACTCTGGAGATTGAAGAAGTTGGCGTTAAAGAATTGAGTAGAAACTACAATATGCTTCATTTAAAAGGCTTTGTATGCAAAAACCCAATTTATCGTACTACTCCTTTTGGGAGAGAAATTACGGATATTCTTTTGGCTGTTAACCGTTCTTATCATAAATCGGATTACATACCTTGTATTACTTGGGGAAGAAATGCGAGATATGCAAAAAATTTAAATACTGGAGATGCCATTGAAATTTGGGGGCGTATCCAAAGTAGAACGTATCAGAAAAAGCTAGAAAGTGGCGAAGTAATTAAGAAGGTTGCTTATGAAGTTTCAGTTTCCAAAATGGAAATTAATGAGCAAAACAACAAACTTGACGAAGTAGAAGAAGCTTAAAATATTTAAAAAAAACCGTAGACAATAAATTTGTTTATGGTTTTTTTTGATTTAAAAATTTATAATCTCCAAAATGAAGAAATCTTAATTGAATTTTTGTTTAATTTTATAAGCGAATTAAGAAAAATAACATCTAAGAAAATTTAATTAATTTATAAAAATGGAATATTTTGCTCAATTGATTAAGTGTTAAAGAAAATTTTTGTGTGTAATTTTGGTAGTAAATTTGCGTATTTAAGTATATAATAAACAAATGAAGGAGTTGAGAAATATGCAAAGTGGATTGATACAAGTATATTACGGCACTGGAAAAGGAAAAACTACGGCGAGTATTGGGCTTGCAATTAGAGCAATTGGCAGTAATTTAAAAGTTATTATGATACAATTTTTAAAGCAAGATAATACGGGAGAAGTGCAATCATTAAAAACGCTTGAGCCAAATATTAAAGTTTTTCATTTTGAGAAACCTCGTGGATTTTTTTGGACATTAACTGATGCAGAAAAAGAAGAACTTAAGGTAGAAGTTCAACTTGCCATGAAGTTTGCAAAAAAGGTTATGGACAATGAAGAATGTGATATTTTGATATTAGATGAAGTTTTGGCAGTAGTTGAAAATGGTCTTTTGGAAGAAGAAAAATTGTGTGAGTTTTTAGTAAATAAAAATGAAAATATGGAGATAGTTTTAACTGGAAGAGTTTTACCAGATAGAGTTGCAGGTCTTGCAGATTATATAACAGAAGTTAATGAAATTAAGCACCCAATGGAAAAAGGCATAAGTGCAAGAAAAGGAATAGAATATTAAAAAACCACCTTATATTTAAAGGTGGTTTTTTTTATTGGTTTAAAAGATGAGCCATATTGTATACGCCAGGTCTTTTGTATGCCAAAAATTTGGCTGCTTTTAACGCTCCAACTGCAAACACGTCTTTTGAAGAGGCAGAGTGAGATAGTGTTAAAACTTCATCATTTCCAGCAAAAATTATATCATGGTCACCTACGATAGTACCTCCTCTAATCGCATGAACGCCAATTTCTTTCTTTGGACGGGCTTCACGGATTTGAGAACGGTCAAAACATAAAGAATATTCATTGTCCAAAGTATCTTGCAAAGCATCAGCAATAGCTAGAGCAGTTCCACTTGGGGCATCAATTTTATTATTGTGGTGCTTTTCAACGATTTCAATATCAAAACTGCTATCACTTAAAATTTCCGTAGCACGTTTTGCTAAATTGATAAGCAAATTTACACCCAAAGACATATTTGCTGAAAAAAATACTGGAATAGAGTTGCCTGTATTTTCAACTAGCAAAATTTGTTCATCGTTAAGCCCAGTTGTACAAACTACTACTGGCAATTGGCGTGATTTTGCAAAATCTAAAAGTGATGGTACGGCATGAGCAATAGAAAAATCAATGATTACATCAGCCTCGACGAAACAATCATGTATATTTTGAAATACTGGGTATGGATTTGGAGCAGCCAAATTTGGATCTACTCCGGCAACAATTTCAAGGTCAGGATAATCACTTATAAGGTTAGAAATTACCTGACCAACTTTTCCATTACAGCCGTGCATTATTATTTTTATCATTTAGTACTTTCCTTTCAGAAATTATTTAGTAAAATTTTATAAATTTTCAATAATCCATTGTGCAATTTGAACAGCATTAGTGGCAGCACCTTTGCGAATATTATCAGCTACAACCCAAAGATTTACACCACTTTCTACGCTCTCATCACGGCGAATACGTCCAACAAAAACTTCATCTTTACCAGAAGCGTTTAATGCAAGTGGATATATATTATTATTAACATCATCTTGGATAATTAAACCATCGGCAGCCTCAAGATTTTTTACAAGCTCCTCAAGCTCAAAATTTTTATTAAATTCAACATTAATACTTTCGCTGTGACTATTAAAAACTGGGACTCTAACAGCAGTTGCAGTAATTTTTAGTTCTGGAGCATGCATAATTTTACGTGTTTCAGCAATCATTTTTTCTTCTTCTTTAGTGTATCCATTTTCTAAAAATACATCAATATGAGGTAGACAATTGCCAGCGATTTGGTGAGGGAATTTTTTTGGAGAGTTGCCTTTTAATCCTTCTTCAAGGTCAGTATATCCGTTCATTCCAGCTCCTGAAACAGCTTGAAACGTAGTATATACAACACGTTTAATATCATATGCTTGATGAAGTGGATTAAGTGCAACAACTGCTTGAATTGTTGAGCAATTTGGATTTGCAATAATTCCGTTGTGATTGCGTATATCTTCAGCATTTACTTCTGGCACAACAAGTGGAGTGTTTTCGTCCATTCTCCAAGCAGAACTATTATCAATAACTATACACCCACTTTTTGCAGCAAGAGGAGCAAATTTTAAACTAGTACCTCCTCCTGCTGAAAATAGAGCGATATCTATTTTATGCTCATCAAAACTAGTTTCTGTAAGTTCTATAACTGTATAGTTTTTTCCATTAAAAGTAATTTCACTACCAGCAGAACGAGCAGAAGCAAATGCATAAAAATTCTCAATAGGTAAATTTCTTTCTTCGAGTACTTTTAAAAATGTACGACCTACCATTCCAGTTACACCTACTACTGCCAAATTAATTTTTTCCATAATAAAAAAACCTCCTGTTGTTATATATACATCATAATATATAAGTTTTTTTGTGAAAATATTCTCTCAATACATATTTTTAGAATACTAACATATAAAGTGTACTATTATTAAGGAAGTTTTTCAAGAAAAAGCCTAATTTTATTTTAAGGTTTAAAATTATAAATAGGTTTAAGTTGCTCAATTACATCAACGCAATCTCCAATATTATCCAAAATATCTTTGATAGGTTTATAGGCTTGGGGTGCTTCATCGAGGGTTTTTGGTCTAACACAAGTGCTATAAACATTTTTCATGCTCTTTTCAAACTCAGTAAAATCAAGGTTATTTTTAGCTTCACTACGAGAATAGAGACGACCAGCACCATGAGGAGCAGAAAAATTCCAATCTGGATTACCTTTTCCTTTACAAAGTAAGCTGCCATCACTCATATTTATAGGGATTAGTACAAGTTCATTCTCTTGTGCAGAAATTGCACCTTTGCGCAAAATCATGTGTTCAGTATCAATATAATTATGTGTAGTATGAAAGAAATTTTTGGTTGAAATGCCCAAAGAGCTTAAGATAATATGTCCCATTGCTTCACGGTTTAATTCAGCATACCGTTGTACAATTTTCATATCATGGATATAATCATCAAAATCCTGTCCTTCCAAATATGCAAATTCGGGTGGTACATAAAGTTCTTTTTTTATTAAAGGAATTTCGTCAAGCGTATTATTTTCAGTGCATTGAGCAGTTGCCTTCTCAACATTTGTAAAGTATAGTGCTTTGTGATAATGAATAGCTTTATTTTGGTAATATTTACAAACTTGTTGTCCCAAATATCTGCTTCCAGAATGAATTACCAAATAAAGTTGGTCTTTTGAACTTTTATTTACCTCGATAAAATGATTACCTCCACCCAAAGAACCGATGCTGTTTTTAGCTCGTTTATAGTCAATATATTCAAAGCATTTTAGGTCTTCCAAATTAATTTGCTTCAAAAAAGGTTTGAGTGGTTTTGTGTGAATATTAGAGCCAAAAGGAACTTTATTTCTAATAATATCATCAAGTTTTTCAAAAGAAATTTTCGGGACATTTAAAATATAAGTAAGCATTCCACAGCCTATATCAACCCCGACTAAATTTGGACAAATTTTATCAGAAATAGTAATTGTAGTACCAACTGTGCAGCCTTTTCCCATGTGTACATCGGGCATAAATCTTAGGGTAGAATTTTTTGCAAAAGACTGATTACATAAGTTATAGATTTGTTGCAGAGCGCCTGACTCTACATTATCAGTAAAAATTTTAGCTTCAGCGTACTGACCTGTAATAGGTATCATATGTGCCTCCTTAATCATCAAAGTTATAGAAAATTTTTGAGTAGTAATTAAAACTTTATATATAAAATTTCATTTTCAATAACCAATGCAAAATAAAATGTGATACAATAATAAAGATGTAAAAAAAATTTTGTTGATATAATGTTGAGAAACGTAGAAAATTTGTTGTAAATAGGATATACTATGTAAAGATAAAAATATAGGGTAAGGGTGTATAATTTATTTAAAAAAGATACATACTATAACAAAGGGTTGTTTTTCAAGAAAGGAGCATTAAAAATGCAAGCAAAAGAAAAATTATTTGACGCACTACCACCAGACCAAAAATTAAAATTAGAAATCGCCGAGGAGTTAGGTCTTTTAGACAAAATTCAAGAAGGTGGCTGGAAAAGTTTAACACCAAAAGAAACGGGTCGTATTGGTGGCCTTATGACTAAGCGTAAGAGAGAGTTAAAAAAAGAAGAAGAAGCACAAAATCAAGAATAATCAAGGGTTGTAGTCTGTTTTAGGCTACAACTTTTTTTGAAATATTTGCATAATCAGCACGATTATTGTAAGATGTATGGAAAAAGAAAAGTGGTGATTACATGGAAATTTACAATCAATTTGCCAAAGTTTATAGCACTTTTATGGGGGATACTCCATATGAGAGTTGGAAACACTTTATAAAGGAAGAAATTCAAAAATATAACATTAATCCCAAAATAATGTGCGACTTAGGTTGTGGAATAGGAACACTTTGTGAGGCTTTTTCTTCAGAAAATGTTGAGATGATTGGAATTGATAATTCTGAAGAAATGTTGATTGAGGCAAGAGAAAATGCTCAAAAGAAAAATTTAGATATTTTATACCTTTGTCAAGATATGAGTGAATTTGAACTCTTTGGAACAGTTGATGTAATTTATTGTAGCTGTGATAGTTTAAATTATTTACTTGAGAAAGATGAGGTAATTAAAACTTTTAGATTAGTGAACAATTATTTGGAAAAAGATGGGTTATTTATTTTTGATATTAATACGCCATATAAATATAATGAAATTTTGGGTGAAAAAACTTTTGCACAACAGACTGAAAATGCTGCATATATTTGGGAAAATTACTTTGATGAAGTGGAGCAAATTAATGAGTATGGAGTTACTTTTTTTATCCAAGAACCAGATAAAAGATATACTAAAACCGAAGAATTTCATTATCAAAAAGCTTATACTATAGAAGAAATTAAGTGTTTTTTACAAGAAGTAGGACTTGAATTATTGGGAATTTATGATGATTATACCAAAAATCCGTATCATGAAAAATCGGTAAGGGCTACATTTGTAGTTAGAGAAACTCAATCTGAAGGAAAATTTTACACTAAATAATAAATATACAAAGTGAGGAAAAAATATGAAAGATTATATTGTAAGAGGTACTGACAAAACTAAAAGTTTTAGGTTTTTTGGAGCATTGACAACAAATTTAGTTAATGAGGCAACATCAAGACATCAAACTTCGCCAGTAGCATCGGCAGCTCTAGGGCGTGCAATGACAGGGGTTTCGATGATGGGGCAGATGATGAAATCCCCAACAGATAGAGTTGGAATTAGTATAAAGGGTGATGGTCCAATTAGAGGAATTATCGTTGAAGCAAATGGATTTGGAGATGTAAAAGGGTATGTTATTGAACCGAATGTAAATATTCCTAACAATGAAAATAATAAACTAGATGTTAGAAATGCAATTGGAAACGCTGTAATGACGGTAATTAAAGATATTGGTTTAAAAGAACCATCAATTGGACAAGTTGCAATGTTATCTGGTGAAATTGCTGAAGATTTAACAGATTATTTTATGGTTAGTGAACAAACAAATTCAGTGGTTGCACTAGGAGTTTTGGTGGATTTAGATTGTTCAATAAAACAGTCGGGAGGCTTTATAATTCAGGTATTGCCAGATGCAAAAGAAGATGCAATTGATGCTTTAGAAGAAAAAATTAAAAGTTTTACCTCTGTAACTGGAAATATGGAAGAGGGAAAAACTGTTGAGCAGATTTTAGAAAGTTTGCTTGGAAAAGTTGATTTTATGGAGAAAATTGATATTAAATTTGATTGTGATTGTTCACGAGATAGAATGGAAAAAGGGTTGATTAGCATAGGTCGACGTGATTTGGAAGATATTGTGAATGATAATCAAGATGATGTGGAATTAGTTTGTCATTTTTGCAATGAGAAGTATTTATTTGACAAAGAAGATATAAAAGAAATTTTGCAAACAATTTAATTTTTGTATGTGCCTTCCTGAAAATGGAGGGCTATTTTTCGTGGGAAAATTACCATTTATAAAGGAATGACGCTTATCCCCTCTTATTTTATAGCATATATTTTAAAATTTCATGGCACAAATATACATAAAATAACAATAAGTTGGCTATACTCTTAAATAAGCGACATAGGTGCAGAATTTGCCAATAATCTTTGTAAGATTATTACAATTTTTTTAAGGGTAAAATAGGGAATTTGATAAAATATGCTAATTTTTTATTTAAATTGATATATTCCCTTTTTTTTTCTCAACTTATGTGATATATTTAGTAGCGAATAAGCGTATTGTTTATAGAGATGAAAAGGAGAAACATATGGCAAAAATGATGGGTCCACGTTTTAAGAAGTGCCGAAGCCTTGGACTAAACGTAGTAGGGCATCCTAAAGCGATGGACAGAGCAAAACAAGGAACAAGTAGAGATGCAAGAAAATTATCAGAGTACGGAGTTCAGTTGTTAGAAAAACAACGTTTAAGAGCGTACTATGGAGTACTGGAGAAGCAATTTGCGAGATACGTAGATAAGGCATTTCGTACAGGTAGCAATCCAGGACCAATTATTCTTGTTTCTTTAGAAACTAGATTTGATAACCTTGTTTATAGAATGGGATTTGCACGTTCTATTAGACAAGCAAGACAAATGGTAAATCACGGTCATTTCTTAGTAAATGGTAAAAAAGTTGATAGACCATCTTATGCAATTAAGGCAGGAGATCAAATTTCATTACGTGAAAAATCTCGTGACAGCAAAATTTTCGCTGAGAACTTAGCAGATAATAATTTTGCACTTCCTTATATTGAAGTAGATGTGGACAACTTTGTTGGAACACTTACTCGTAAACCAGAGCGTGAAGAATTACCTATTGAAATTAATGAGCAACTAATTATCGAGTTCTACTCAAGATAATAGTTTTTAGTCCAATATATAAAAGGCAACTTTCTACATTTAGTAGTGAGTTGCTTTTTTGAAGTTACATAAATTTTAGGGGTGAGTTCATGAAAAAGTTAGTTGTTCTTTTAGGAATAGGATTTTTAAATTTTTTTGTTACAGGGTGTTTAAACAATTTTGAAGATGGCAATACTATAGAAAATCAAGTATTAAGCTATGAAATTATTCCTAATGAAACTATTGAAACTCCTGAACTTGTTACCCAAGAAACTATTTCAGAAATATTTTTGGTAAATGAAACTATTCCAGAAAATATTATAGATGAAATGTTAGGAAAATCTTTACCAGTGCCTGAAAAAGCTGAAAATTTATCATTAGTAACTGTTACTTATATAAATTATAATGATGAAATTAAAGTTGGCGACTTGGTAGTTCATAAAGAGTTGGCAAATGAAGTAGCCGAAATCTTTCAGGAAATTTATGAAGCAAAGTTTCCTATTGCAAATATTGATTTAGTGGATAAGTTTGATGCAGATGATAATTTATCTATGATAAACAATAATACTTCGGCGTTTAATTATAGAATGGTATCAGGGACAAATACTCTTTCTAATCATTCTTTTGGACGTTCGATAGATATAAATCCATTAATAAACCCCCATGTAATTAATGGTGTGGCATACCCAACAGAAGGAACAGCATATATTGATAGAACTGTTGATGCTAAAGGACTTATACGAGAAGGTGATGTAGTTTATAATGCCTTTATAAGTAGGGGTTGGAGCTGGGGAGGTCATTGGCAAAATCCTGACTACCAACATTTTGAAAAATAATGATACACCTTTTCAAAAAACTAACACTATGTTATACTAACCAAAACATTTTAGGAGGTATAACATGAAAAAAGCGTTAGCAACATTTGCAGGTGGTTGTTTTTGGTGTATGGTTAAGCCTTTTGACCAGTGGGACGGTGTGATTAAAGTTGTTGCTGGTTACACTGGTGGATTTAAGGAAAATCCAACTTATGAAGAGGTGTGCAGAAAGCAAACTGGGCATACAGAAGCCGTTCAAATTACTTATGATGAGTCTAAAATTACTTATCATAGATTGTTAGAGGTATTTTTTGCAAGCATTGACCCAACAGATCCAGACGGGCAATTTGGGGATAGGGGTGAAAGCTATCATACTGCAGTATTTTTTCATACTAAGGAGCAACAAAGAACAGCAGAAGCTTTTATTAAAGAGTTAAATAATAGTGGAATTTATGACAAACCTATTGTAGTTCCACTAAAACCAGCCAAAGTTTTTTATGATGCTGAGGATTATCACCAAGATTATTATAAGAAAAATTCGGAGCATTATAACAGTTATTACACAGGGTCTGGGCGTAAGGCGTTTGTTGAGCAACACAAAGATAAATACATTGATAAATCAAAGCTTAAAGAAACTTTATCAGAAGAAGCTTATTATGTAACTCAAGAGTCAGGGACTGAGATGCCTTTTGTAAATGAGTATGATGAGCATTTTGAAGAAGGAATTTACGTTGATATTGTAAATGGAAAACCTCTTTTTGTATCAACAGATAAATTTAATTCTGGTTGTGGTTGGCCAGCGTTTTCAAAACCAATTAATGATACAGCTTTGTATAATCAAGAGGATACTAGTCTTTCTATGGTGCGAACTGAAGTAAGAAGTGTTGGAGCTGACTCGCATTTAGGTCACGTTTTTGAAGATGGGCCAGAAGAGTTAGGTGGTATGAGATATTGCATAAATTCTGCTGCTCTAAAGTTTATTCCAAAAGAAAAAATGGACGAGCTAGGTTATGCAGAATATAAAAAGTACTTAGGTTAAAGTTAGGATAAGATGGCAATTTTGCTGTCTTATTACATAGAGAATAAATTTGTAGGAAAGGGATTAGTATGAGTTATTTAGCATTATACAGAAAATATAGACCTCAAATATTTAATGAAGTTATTGGCCAATCTCATATTGTAAAAACATTGCAAAACCAAATTTCTACAAAAAGAATAGCTCATGCTTATTTATTTTCTGGTAGTAGGGGTACAGGGAAAACTAGCATTGCTAAGATTTTTGCACGTGCTGTAAATTGTGAAGAACCTATTGATGGGTCAGCTTGTGGGATTTGTGAAACTTGCAAGAAGGTTGAGGCTGGTATTAATGTGATTGAAATTGATGCTGCTTCTCATAATAGTGTTGATAATATTCGTGAAATCAATGAAGAAGTAAAATATATGCCTGCTGTTGGGGCATATAAAATTTATATTATAGATGAAGTTCATATGCTTTCAACTGGTGCTTTTAATGCTATGTTAAAAACTTTGGAAGAGCCTCCAGCGCATGTAATTTTTATATTAGCAACAACTGACCCCCAAAAAATTCCCATAACTATATTATCCCGTTGTCAAAGGTATGATTTTAGGCGAATTACTTCTAATAATATAGAACAAAGGCTTAAAGAATATATGGCCAAAGAGGCTGTAGATATTGAAGATGAAGCATTAGAATATATTGCCCGTTTGGCAGATGGGGGTATGCGTGATGCTTTAAGTATATTGGAGCAGTGTGTATCTTTTTATTTTGAGGAAAAAATTACACTTGAAAAAATTTTGGATTTGGTAGGAGCAGTAGATAAAAGATTACTTTTTGATATGCTAAATTCACTTGAAAATTATGATACTGCTTGTGCAATTAAAATTTGTGATGAAATTTATCAACAAGGAAAAAATATACGTCAATTCAATAATGATTTGGTAGAACATATTAGAAATTTATTAATTGCAAAGACTACACATGATGAGGCAAGTGTGTTAGACTATGGTAGAGATTATGTATTCCAGTTGCAAGAACAGGCTAAAACTATAGACTTATATAAATTAATGGATTATATGAAAGCATTTTCTAAACTGGATAACGAGCTAAAGTATACATCAAATCCCAAAACTACGCTAGAAATTTTAGTTTTGAAATTGTGTCAACCTAGTATGGATACCTCTAGTGAAGCAACTTTTAAAAAGATTATTGCACTAGAAACCAAACTTGAGGAGTTAGCCAAACGCCCTATTTCTGTGGCTCAACCTCTTGTTACGCAAGAAGAAGCAAAGTTTGAACCAAAAAAAAATCCTGAAGCAATTCCAGATGAGGTAAAACTAATGTGTGCCAGATGGGACGAAGTTTTGGAGGAATTACCTCTATCAGCAAGCATAACATTTAGGTCAACTTCACCAAAAATTATTGAGGGGGATACCCTATATATAGTTCATGGAAAAGGTATGGGCGTAACAATTGGGTTTTATATTGAGCAGTTTCGAGAAATAGTTTGCAGACTGGCTGAACGACAGATGAAAATTGTACCAATTTCTGAGGAAGATTTTGAATTTGAGTATAGAAAAGTGTATGGTGATAACCCGGTTACAGCAACTGTAGCGTTTTCGGAAGTTGATGACTTTAGAGCAAAAATAAATTATGAAATAGATTTTGATTAGGAGGAATTTAAGATGGCGAAACAAAATTATGGAATGCCAAATATGCAACAATTAATGAAGCAAGCACAAAAAATGCAAAAACAAATGGAGGAGGCTCAAGCAAAACTAGAAGATGTAACTGTGAGTGCTACTGTGGGTGGTGGAGTGGTTGAAGTTGTGGCTTCAGCGAAAAAAGAAATTAAATCTATCACTATTAAAGAAGAAGTAGTTGACCCAGATGATATTGAAACATTAGAAGATTTGGTTTTGGCTGCTGTAAATGAGGCGCTTCGCCAAGCTGAAGAAGTTTCTCAACAAGAAATGGGCAAAGTTACGGGTGGAATGCCGACAGGAGGATTATTTTAGTGAGTGGTTACTACGGTAACAAAATGATAACTTTAATTGATGAGTTATCACGTTTGCCAGGTATTGGAAATAAAACGGCTCAAAGGCTTGCGTTTCATATAATTTCTATGCCACAGGAAAGAGTTCAAGAACTTGCAAATTCGATGATTGAGGCAAAAGTTAGTATTAATCATTGTCAAAGATGTTGTACAATTACTGATACAAATCTTTGCCCAATTTGCCAAGATGAAAAGCGCATTCAAAATCAAATTATGATAGTTGAAGGTTCTAGGGACATGGCAACTTATGAAAAAACTCAAGAATTTAAGGGGTTATATCATATTTTACATGGGGCAATTTCTCCTTTGATGGGAGTTGGTCCTAGTGATATCAAGATTAAAGAATTGCTAACACGTCTACAAACTGAAAATATCGAAGAAATAATTTTAGCTACCAATCCAAATATTGAAGGGGAAGCAACAGCTATGTATATTAGCAAACTGGTTAAACCTCTTGGAATAAAAACAACTCGTATTGCTCATGGCGTACCTGTTGGGACTGATTTGGAATATGTTGATGAAGTAACTTTATCTCGAGCTTTGCAAGGTCGACAAGAAATTTAAGACTTACTATTTATAGTAAGTCTTTTTTATTGCAAAGAAAAATTATTATCTAGCAAAGAAAAATTATTTTTTAAACCTGAAGACAAGTAAATTTTGTAATCGGAAGAAATAAATATAGCCTCAATTTGATTTAAACTTTCGATAAATGCTAATCCATTTGTAATTCCCATGGAAAAAACTGCTGTAGAAAGTGCATCTCCATCAGTGGAAGACTCACTTATAATTGTAACTCCTGCGATGTCATTTTCAAATGGGTAACCCGTTTTTGGATTTAATAAATGATGGTAAGTTTTGCCATTTTCTTCAAGAACTCGTTCATAAATTCCAGAAGTTACCAAAGATTTATCAGCAATTTTTAACACACCCACACTTTCTCCACGGTCTGAAAATGGGTCTTGAATACCAACATTCCAAGGAGTTCCGTCATATTTTGTGCCAAGTGCAATAACATTTCCACCAATATCAATTAAACCACTTTGAATAGAATAATCTTCAGTCAAAATTTGAACTAGCATATCAGCAGCATACCCTTTTGCTACACTTCCAAGGTCAAGCCCCATATTTTTTTCACTCAAATACAAAGTATTATCTTGAGAATTTAAGATTATATTTTCATAATTAATATACTGTAAAACTTTTTCGATTTCAGATTGTTCAGGAACTTTAGCATCAGGGTAGCCAATTCGCCAAAGTTCAACCAAAGGGGCAATCGTAATATCAAAATTACCGTCGGTTAATTGGCTCATATGAATACTTTTTTCAATTAAAGTAAATAAATCATCATTAATTTGCATAGGGCTAACCCCTGAAGAAGCGTTAATTTGGTTAAGTAGAGTGTTGTCTATATTTAAACTCAAATCTTGCTCTAGCTCCCTAAGTGCATTAAAACAGTCGTTAAAAAGCTTGTCTGACGGTTCATATACCGAAATTGTAACGATTGTCCCCATCAAAAATTCTGTTTTAGAAGTCAAAGTGTCAGCAACTTTTTCATCACACCCTACCAAAATTAAAATTAGAAGTGGAATTATACAAAAAAATTTAATTTTAAAACTCAAAGTTTATACCTCCGTTTGTATAATGTTAATAAATATTTTATCACAAATAATGATTTTTATATAGGGTTCAGCTATTTTTATATAATAATTATAAGTGAAAACTTGGAGAAATTTTTTATTTACAAACAAGTTTTTTCGGTTATAATAATAACAAGAATATGGGAAGGAGCGTTGAATGAAAAAGTGGGATATTGTAATAATTATAATTTTATTAATATTATCATTTAGTCCACACATAGTTTTTTATAGTATTATGCAGAGAGATTATGATATTTTGTATGCAAATATTAGCGTCGATGGAAAGTTTGTAGAGAAGTATTATCTTACTGGGAATAATAAAATATATGAAAGTACAATTAGTACTCCTGTTGGAGAAAATATTATTGTAGTTGACAATCAAAAAATATATATAAAGGAAGCAACTTGCAAAGACCATCTTTGTGTACACGCCAAACCCATTGAAAAAGTGGGACAATCTATAATTTGTTTGCCTCATAGATTACAAATTGAAATTAAGGGGTTGGAGCAAAATTCTGATATCGACATTAAAACTTACTAGGAGGTGAAAATTATCAAAACACAAAAATTAATATTTATGTCACTATTAGTAACGATGGCACTTGCATTGCACGTTGTGGAACGTTCTATCCCAGTACCCTTTGTTACACCAGGAGCAAAACTTGGTCTTGCTAACTTAGTTACAGTTCTTGCACTTTATTCACTTCCGAGTAAAGTTGATACATTGAAAATTATTATAACTAGAGTAATTTTGGGTATGATATTTGGAGGAAATGCCTCTAGTTTTTTGTATAGTTTTATTGGAGCGATGTTAAGTTTTGTGGCGATGATTGTTGTAAAAGAAGGGCTTGGCGATAAGGTTAGCATTATTGGGGTGAGTGCTACAGGAGCAGTTTTTCATAATATTGGGCAGATTTTGGTGGCGTGTATGATTTTGAGAAATTTAGCCGTGAGTTTATATTTGCCTATGTTGTCAATAGCGGGAATTGTAACGGGAATTTTTATCGGAATGTCAACGAATTATATAATTGCTCATATATTTCAAATCCGAAAAATAAACTTTAATAAATATTACGAGTAAAATTTAAATATAAGAAAGGTAGTATTAGTGATGAATATTAAACAGGTGCTTAAAAATAATTTTACATCTAAAGAAATTTTGGCAGGAAGTTTTGGTTTAGAAAGGGAGAGTTTGCGTGTTACAAAGAATGGGAAACTTGCACTTACTAAACACCCAGAAGCATTGGGAGATAAGGCATTTAATCCTTTTATCACAACGGATTTTTCTGAAAGCCAAGTAGAGCTTATAACTCCAGTTTTGCAAACAGTTGAAGAGGCTCACGAATTTTTAGAAAATTTATATGATATAGTGGCGCTTGAAATTGGAGATGAATTACTTTGGCCACAGTCTATGCCGTGTGATGTGGAAGATGAAAATGAAATTCCAATTGCAAATTTTTCTGATGAATTTGGAAGACCAAAGGGGGATACTAGTTATCGAGAATATTTGAAAAATAAATATGGGGCCAGAAAACAGTTAATTTCTGGAATTCACTATAATTTTTCTTTTGATGAAAATTTTATTTATAAGTTATGGTCACTTAATTCTAACAATTCTAAGCTTAGTTATAGTCGTTTTAAAGATCAAATATATTTAAAAGTAGCTAGAAATTATTTGAGATATAGATGGGTATTAATTTATTTACTAGGGGCTAGTCCTTTGGTTCATTCTACTTATGAACAGGAGTGCAATAAGGTTGGTAATGAAATGTCACAAATTAATTGTGAAGGTTTAGCAATTTCTTATAGAAATAGTGCATGTGGATATGAAAATAAGACTGTTTTATATGGAAATTATACAAGTGTTACAGAATATACAAAAAGTATTTGTAACTTTATACGAAATGGAAGTATTGAGTCTCATAAAGAATTTTATAGTTCAATTAGGTTAAAACCATACTCTATTGATAATTTTTTGGAGTCTCTTCTTAAAGATGGGATTAAATATATCGAAGTGAGAAGTATAGATATTAATCCATTTGAAAAGTCGGGAGTAAATTTGTTGGATTTGAAGTTTATACACCTGTTATTAATTTATTGTTTGGTCAAAGAAGAAGATGAATTTGAATTATGGCAAGAAGAAGCGTTGTCCAATCAACATTTTATCGCTGTTAGAGGGCAAAATAATATTAGTCTTATGAAAAATGGAAAATCAATAACTTTAGGGAGTTGGCTAGACGAAATTTTTGTTGAATTGACTAATATAAATTCGGAATTTGAGCTTGAAATGGAAGATGTACTGGAGCATATTAAATTAAAAATATCAAATCCAAAAAATTTACCGAGCGTACAAATTGCTCAACAAATTAAGGAGCAAGATTTTATTAAATCACATCTTAAAATTGCACAACAATTTAAGGAAAATGCTTTTAATAATAGATTTAAACTAAAGGGGTATGAGGATTTAGAATTATCAACGCAAATTTTAATTAAAGAGGCTCTAAAACAGGGAATTTCTTGTGAAATCGTTGATAGGTTTGAAAATTTTATTAAACTTAAAAAAGATAGTCATGTGGAATATATTAAACAGGCAACCAAAACTGGGCTTGATAGTTACATTACGTATTTAATTATGGAAAATAAAGTGGTAACTAAACAAGTTTTGGAAGAAAATAATATACCTGTACCAAAAGGAATTGAATTTAGCAACATTGAAAATGCAAATTTAGAGGAATTTTTGGCTAAAGCATGTGTTGTTAAACCTAAGTCTACTAATTTTGGAATTGGAATTAGCATTTTTACAACACCTCCAACATATCAAGATTTAATTACAGCTATTGAACTTGCATTTGAACATGATAATACTGTAATTATAGAGGAGTTTATAAATGGTAAAGAGTATAGATTTTTGGTTATAGGTGATGAAGTAGTTGGGATATTAAATCGTCAGCCAGCTAACGTTATAGGTGATGGAAAAAGTACGATTGAGCAACTTGTATATGAAAAAAATAAGGATAGTTTGAGGGGTAAAGGCTATAAAACTCCTCTTGAAAAGATTATGTTAGATGAACACGTGGATTTATTTTTGAAGCAATCTAATTTAACAACCAAGTATATTCCTAGCGAAAATGAAACTGTATACTTGAGAGAAAATTCTAATATTAGTACTGGAGGAGATAGTATTGATTATACAGATAAAATTGGAGATGAGTTTAAAATGATAGCTGTTAAGGCTGCTCTTGCAGTTGGTGCAAAAATTTGTGGAGTGGATATGATAATTGAGGATTATAAAAATCCTGATAGAGGTTTTGGAATTATTGAGCTTAACTTTAATCCAGCAATTCACATTCATAGTTTTCCTTATAAAGGTGAAGAGCGTCAAATAGCAAAAAAAATATTAGAGTTGATGAATTTCTAAAATAATGGTATAATATAGCAAGGAAGTGTAAAAAAATTTTGAGAATAAAGACAGATTTTTACGATCATCATGAAATTTGAATTTGAGATATAAAAAAGAAGGAGATTAATCTCCTTCTTTTTCTTCGTCATCATAAAAATCTAAATTCAATTCTACCTTTATTTTATTAATACGCTTATTGTAAGTTTCTACTACAGTAAAAGTTACAGGTCCGTAATAAACCACTTCGCCTTCTTCAGGAAACCTATCTAATAATCCAATAATGAAGCCTCCAATAGAATCAAATTCATTTGAGTTAATTTCTAGCCCCAATTTTTCGTTAACATCTGAAATACGATATGTACCATCAATAAGAAATTCATGTGGACTAATCATCTCAAAATCTTCTTCAGGTATATCGTACTCATCTTCAATATCTCCAACAATTTCTTCAATCAAATCTTCAAGAGTTACAAGTCCAGAAGTACCACCATATTCATCTACAATAAAAGCAATCCCTGTTTTTTTGGTGCGTAATTCTTTAAAAAGTTCATCTATTCTCTTGTATTCATGTACAAAATAAGCCTCTCTCAAAATTTGAGAAACCTTGAATGTTTCAGGGTTAAAGGTTTGAATAAGTAGGTCTTTGATGTAGAGCATACCTACAATATTATCATGTGACTCCTCATAAATTGGCATACGTGAAAATTGATATTCTTTATAAAGCTCAAGTACATCAGCATAACTTGCATTAATATCAACTGCTATCATATCTGTTCTTGGTATCATAACATCTTTGGCAAAAGAGTCTCCAAATCCAAAAACATTATAAATCATTTCCTTTTCTTCGTCCTCTATAACGCCTTCTTCATGGCTAACAGTTACAATGGTTTTTAGTTGGTCTTGAGTAATAAAAGCTTTTTCAGTATCTGCTTCACCACCTAATAATTTTATAATTACATTTGCAATTGCCATTAAAATTTTAACAATTGGGCTACAAAGTGTTACAACGATTGAAATTGGACCAGACACCATAAGAGCTACTTTTTGTGCATTTTGAGTAGCCATTGATTTTGGCGTAATTTCTCCAAAAATCAGTACAAGCAGTGTCATAAGACCTGTTGCAATCCCAACCCCTGCGCTACCCCAAAGGTTTGTGGCAATAACAGTAGCTAGGGCAGATGAGCCGATATTTATGAGGTTATTTCCAACCAAAATTCCACCAAGTAGACGAGTTGGGTCCTCAACTAATTTTGCGACTAATTCTGCTCCTTTAATATTTTGTGATATCATGTGCCTTGCATCAACTTTACTAATTGACATCAATGCAGTTTCTGACATGGAAAAAAATGCAGAACCGAATAATAATATAATAAGAATAAAAATTTGCCCCGACAATACAGGATCTAGATCCAATTTAACATCACTTGCTCCTAGAAATATGGGCAATTTCATTATAGTGCAAAATTTTACAAGTTCTAAAATTAGCAGGCTATAAATACTTTTGCCTAGTAGCTTCTCCTTTTTTAGTTTTATTTTGTTTGTCAAGTTTAAGTATTCCCTCAAAAACTCTTATTTAGACACACTCGCCTAAAGTTTTAATTTAAGAAAAATCTGTTTGATAATATTATAGTCATATTCAAATATATTTAAGCATATACCAACTAAGCTGTCAACGACTTGAATTATCATGTAAATTCTTCCAAAAACGATAGAAAAATTGATTAGATTAGGCTAATTATAAAGGAAATCTTCTTATTTTGCAACAAAAATTTAAATTAAAACCTTATGTCTTAGTATACGTCAAAGTATTGCATAATATTAAAGTTTTATGAGCAAAAAGACGATATATATGTAGTAAAATAGTACAAATGTTATAAAACTATAGGGAATGGTGCTTAACTTTTATGAAATAGATGTCGACATATATAACAATCTTAAAGTGAGGTGGTAAAATGATTGAGAGTATAGGAAACAATAATTTCGTTACATATTCACCTATATCAAAATATCAAACGCAAGCAATTTCGGGATTAGAAAATATTTCCCAATCTATGTTTCAAATTAATAAAACTGAAAATTTTTCTGGATTATTATATGACCAACCAACTAGTCAGTTGTCTACACAAGCTTTTGACGTTGATACAAATTTGTTAGCAAGTTTACATCAAGATGGTTATAATGTAGATGATATGGACAAATCTACGTATGAATATTTAGAAAAAGAAAAAGAAGTATCAGAGTCTAAAGATGAGAAAAAAGAAAAAGAAATTTCTGATTTAGAAAATGATAAGTTATCTGATAAAGAAAAGTTGTCAGTAGAAAAGGAAATTTCATCTGAAAAAGAAACTTTTGAAAAAGAAGTATTAGTTGAAGAAGAAAGTGCTGAAGTAGAAAAAGAAATTTTATCTGAAAAAGAAAAAACTAATTCTCGTCCTATTAATAAGGAAGAAACTGCTAAAATTGCGAAGAAAAAGCTTGAAGAAAGTGAGTCAAGTGAGGTCAATGTTAACGAAAATATAAATAATGAATTTGTGCTTAAAAATAAAGATGATGCTAAAGATGACCTTGAAGATAAAAAGGAACAATCTAAAGATAAAATTGATAGATTAAAGCAACATAACGATGCTATGTATAAATATGCCATGCAAGAAGATGGAGATATTACAGTTAATGGGCTTTATATGGGTAGTTATAGTGACCAACAAGGGGAAGTACAGACTCCTTCTGAAAAGCAAGTAGAGCAAGTTTTAAGTATGAATGGGCTTGCAAATACTCAGGCTAATCAATGGGCAGTAAGTAAACTTATGGCTATAGGGGTTGACGTTTCTCCAGAAAATATAACTAAAATCCAAAATGTTAAACATGGAATTGAAAAGTTAGATATGGAGGAAATGAAATCAGATACAATTTTGAGTGGAAATAAAGTAAATTATTCTCAAGATGATATTAATGAACTGACATCTACATTAGATAAAGTTTCAGATGATGAAATTAACTCTATTTTAAAGGAAGAAAAGCCTGTAACTTTTGAAAATTTAAAAGAAGTAATGCATAAAAATACTAAAAAAGCTTTGGGTGAAGATGCTGCTAAAGTTGAGATGCCAGTTGAAGATTTGTCTAAAGTGCAAGATGTTAAAGACCAAATTAATACAATTCGTGCTAAATTAAATGTTGAAACTGCACGAAATATAAGTGAAAAATTACCTTTAGAAAGTACAGAATTGGTAAAAGTTGCTGAAGAACTTATAGCAATGGAAGATAAAATTGCTACTGAAGCCCTTGAAATTGCTAATGTGCCTGTGACAGAAGAAAATAAGGAAATTTTAACTAAAGTTTTAGAAACAACACATCAAATGAAGCGTTTTACAGAAAAATCAATTGAAATTCAAATTGAAACTGATGAAACTGCAACCCTAGAACAATTTAACCGTGCCTTATCAAGTTATGATGAAAATGCACTAGAGCCAGAGCGTCGTTTTGGAGAGAATATTTCTAAAGTGAGTGGGCAAATTGAGCATTTCTTAGAACTCAACGATTTACCAACTGATGATTTATCTGTTCAATCTGCAAAAGCTTTAATTTTAAATCAGCAAGAAGTTACGGCTGATAATTTGGAAGAAGTTAGAGTAATTGCACAAAAAATGAATACGTTTTTGGAAGAAATGACTCCTGTTGCTGTTGCGAAAATGATTAAAGAAGGGGCAAACCCGTATTATAGCACAGTTGACAATGCTCTATCTTTTGTGGAAGAAGAAAGATTGCCTCAACTCAAAACTTCTATTGCTGAAACTATTGTTGCATTGGAGGAGAAGGGTCAAATTTCATCTGCTCAAAAGCAAGAATTAATTGGATTT
Organism: Epulopiscium sp. Nele67-Bin005; assembly: GCA_002007365.1. Classification (GTDB taxonomy): domain Bacteria; phylum Bacillota; class Clostridia; order Lachnospirales; family Cellulosilyticaceae; genus Epulopiscium_D. The sequence goes on from LNZR01000049.1 coordinate 49,924, forward strand.
TACCAGATTTTAGATAGTGTTCAAAAAAATAAGGAGCAAGTAATTGGTTATATGCACCAAAATGATTTGCCTTTGACTGTTGAACGTCTACAAGAAGCTGTAAAATATAAGAATGAGCATAATATTTCTGCTGATATAGATGATAATTTTGGAGAAATAGAAACTTTGGAATTTTCGGCAAAAAATGCTAGAATTCGTATGGAACAGGCTCATATCCAAAATGAAAGAATGCTTGAAGTTGCTAAAAATATTGAGAATGAGTCAATTTTACCGTTAGAAAAAAATTCATCTTCATTGCAAAATGTTATTTTTCCGTTTATTAAGGAGCAAATGAAACAAGAGCTTGGAAAATTTGAAGGAATGGATACTTTGCCAAATAGTCTTTTGGAAAAAGCTGAAGTTGCAAAGGCTGTAACGCCTCAAGTACTTGAAATTATGGAAGAAAAACAAATTCCAATGACTCTAACTAATATTTATTGGGTGGATAAGATGGTGAAAGACCCAGATGCATTTGGAGAAATGTTACAGAATTTCCAGCAAGATACAGAAAATTCTGATGCAAAAGCACTTGATAATTTCCCTAAATCGTTCGATGAAATAAGAGAGACATTAGATGAATTAAAAGAAAAAGCGATACAAGAAAAAGAAGTTGCAATTTTGCAAGGAGATATTCCTCAATATAGAGAATTTAAGCAGTTTGAGGAAATTATTGGAGTTCAGAAAGAATTACAAAAGTCGGAAGATTTATACCAAATTCCATTTATGATTAATGGTGAGCAAAAAACAGTTCATTTATTTGTAAATAAAGATGGTCAAAGAAGTGTTGACCAAGCTCAAAATAACACATTAAAAGCAGTTATTAGCTATAGTACAAAAAATATGGGAACTGTTGTTGCACAATTAAATCTTAGCAACGATGTAATTACTTATGAAGTTAAGGCTGAAAATGCTCAGGCGACTAATAAACTTGAAAATGGCAGTGATAGCTTAAATAAAATGATTGAAGCTATTGGTTATTCTATATCTCAGGCTATTTATTCGCAAGGTGATATTTTTAATCCAATAACTACTCCTGAACAAGAGGATAAATCTAGTAAAATTGTTAGACATAGCGATAGTACATTTGAACAAATTGTTTAACATTGGAAGGAATTTGGATTATGGAAGAAAAACAGACTGATGACCAAATAAAAACTGAACCATTGTTAGAGGTGGTTAAACAATTTATAACTTATTTTGAGGAAGTTGATAAGGAGGAACAATAGTGGTTACCGTATCACAAGTGGCTCAAGCTTCGGAAGCAGAATTACTTTGCTTGACATATCAAATTTTTATTGACCATATCGAAGAAGCTAGAAATAACCCTGAAAAAAGAGAATATCACCTTACTAAAGCGCGTGAAACAATTAAAGTTTTGGTAAATGGTTTAAATTTTAAAGACGAAATAGCTCATACTATATTCAATATTTATGTATATGTTCAAAAACTTATGTTGAAAGAAGAAAGTTGGGACGAGGCGTGTAAAATCATGGCTCACCTTCAGGAAACATATAGAATGGCTGGCGAAAGCATACCTAAGCAACAACAAACTTTGCAAAATAGTCAACAAATATACGCTGGTGGAACTTATGGGACTAGTGGATTGACAGAAGTTATAATGAATAACGACAATCGTGGATTTCAAGCATAAAAATACATTATTATAATATGATTTAATACAAAAGGAGCGAATAATTATGAAAATTAATAACAACTTATCAGCATTACAAGGTCTTAACTCTTTAACTCAAACTCAACGTCAACAAAATTCTGTAATGGAAAAATTATCTTCTGGTTTAAGAATTAACAGTTCAGCAGATGATGCTGCAGGAATGGCAATTGCACAAAAAATGAACAGCCAAGTTAAAGGATTTCAACAAGCTAACCGTAATAGTATGGACGCAATTTCTTTAATTCAAACAGCTGAAGGAGCATTAGAAGAAGTTCACAATATGCTTCAACGTGTTCGTGAGCTTGCAATTCAGGCAGCAAATGATACTAATACTGATGAAGATAAAGAGCAAATCCAAGCTGAGGTTAATCAATTATTAGCAGAGGTTAACAAAATCGGAAACACTACAGAATTTAATAAAAAGTCTTTATTACAAGGTGGAGATGTTATTGATGAGAGTGGATTTTCGATTGAGCAAACTGTTGTTGGAGATGATAATTTGGCGCTTCGTGTAACAAATGTTATTGACATTACACCTGCAACAGTAAATCCAGGGGAGCAATTTACAATTAATGGTTATACATTCACTTTCTATGATAGTACATCAGGAGACTTTACAGGTGATGGTATTGGGATTGATACTACAGAGAACTTTATCTCTCAAATTTCGGCTTTATCAGGTAGTGCAACGGTTGGGTACGCAACTTTAACAACTACAGGAAATAACACAGATGGTTACAGCATTACAGTAAGTGAAAAACAAAGAACTTATGCAGAGTATGAAATTACATTTGGTGATAATGACCCAGTTGTAGGTTCAGGATTTACAATTGATGGTGTAGTATTTGAATATTATGATATTAACGATGGGCCATATACTGGGTCAGGAGTTGGTGTTAATATTAGTGATTTAGATAGTAACTCAGTTGAAGCACAAGTACTTCAATATGCTGAAACTACAGGGTTTGATAACTTTGATATTACAGGTGATGGAAACGGAACAATGACTTTGACTGCTAAAGAAGAAGGAGCAATTGGGAACTATTTACCAGGGTCAAATGGTGGAACTGTAAATATGCAAATGTTATTCCATGTTGGAGCAAATGCTAACCAATACTTACTGGTTGACATTCCAGAAGTGAGTGCTTATGCATTAGGACTTGTAGCAATGCCAGGAACTCCAGGATATAGCGATGTAGCAAATGTTGAAGATGAAATTGGTGATGATATTATTTACGCAGGATTAGATTTAATTGACCAAGATAACGCTCAATACACAATTTTAGCGATTGATGAAGCTTTAGATAAAGTTTCTGCAATCCGTGCAGGGTTAGGGGCATATCAAAACCGTCTCCCTGTCAGAGCGGTTGGATCATTGTTTTGCTGTCAGTCGTTTCATGTCTCTGTACTACGTTTGCCTGAAGCTGAGTAAAAGCCTTTGTGTTATTTTGAATCAAGTGTCCTGCCTTGTGTGTCCTGCATTTGGGTCCATACCTTGCTACCTCGTGACAGGAGTGAACATCACTGTGGCGTACCTCTCCTCAAATGTCCTTCACAGGGAAAAAA
>LNZR01000050.1 GCA_002007365.1 Epulopiscium sp. Nele67-Bin005
AAAATCGAATGGAATATTTTATAATAGAATAAGTTTTACAGACTATAGACATTAGTTTATAGTCTTTTTTTTGTATATAAAAGGGACAAACTATCAAAAAAATTATTAAAAATAAAAAATTGTACACCAATATATTATAAATATGTTATAATATGGATATAAAAAGGGGGGATTTTAGATGAAAAGTGCTACAATAAAATTGACGACTCGGCTAAGATACATGGTGTATGCCCTGATTATTTTTTTGGTTTGCACAAGTGTATCAGTAACAATTGCAGACATATCAACTTTGATGATTTCGCAAGCACATACTAGAGTAATTGCAAATACAGTAACGGCAAGTGCCAAATTTGATGGTTGGTTGGCAGAAAAAATTACGTTTTTTGAAAGTTTAGCAAAAGAAATTACTTATCATGAATTTTACGATGACCTAGAATATTTGGAACATTATTTGGCAAATATTGAGCAAGATATCGACGGAATAATAACAATTTATATGGTTACTTTGCCAGAACTTGAATGGATAGAGTCGAGATATTGGAGACCAGATGCAAGTTTTGATACAACAAAGAGAGCTTGGTATGAAGATGCCATAAATTCTACAGAAGTTGTAATTACAAAACCATACTTAGATAGCCGAAATGAGATGGTTGTAGCGATTGCAAAACAAATATTTGTAGAGGGTAAACCTATAGCTATTTTATCTATGAATGTATCATTAGACACATTAGAAAATATTATTGATGAGCTTATGACAGAGGACGGATTATATTCATTTGTGGCAAATGGAAGCGATGATATAATTATGCACCCAAATAAAGACTTAACTCCAACCCCACAAGGAATGACAAACTTAACTCAAACTCAAGCTAATTATATAAAATCTAACGTTGGAGAAGTCTCTATAGGTCAGAATTCATATGGAGAAAGCGTATATTATGTATATGAGGAAGTGCCATATACAGATTGGCAAATAGTTACTAGTTATCCAACAAAACATACAGTAAGAGCGATTTTACATCATCTTGTGTTAGGAATAATTATAATAATAACAACAATAGTAATTAGTACTCTTGTTCTTAATAGATTTATAAAAATATTTATTTCACCGATTAATGAAGTGGCTGTTGCACTTACAAAAATTAGTCAAGGAAATTTAAATTATGATGTATCTAATATTGCTATTAATAGTCAGGAAATAGAAATTTTAACTACAGCTTTGAAGGTAGTTTCCAAAAATTTAAATAACTATATTAGTGAAATCTCAACAGTACTTACTTTGTATTCAGATGGTGATTTTAGAGTAGTTCCAAGCCAGCAATATGTTGGTGATTTTGAAGTTATCAAGGTGGCAATAACTAACATTTCTGAAAGGTTAAGACATTTGTTGTTAAGCACAAGAAGTTCTACAAGTCAGGTGAGTCAGGCAGTGGGAAATATTGCAACATCATCTCGAGAACTTAGTGAAGGAACTATGGTGCAGGCTGATATTTTGAATAATTTTAAGGAAAATGCTACAGTAGTTGCAACTAATATTAATACAGAAATTATTCAAAGTTTAGATGAGATTGATAAAAGTTTTTCAGTTATTACAGAGATGACTCACAAAGCTGATAATAGCAAGGATTTGGCAAGTGATATGGTGTGTGCAATGAACGGGATTAGCTCCTCAACCCAAGAGATTTTGGAGGTTATCAAATTTATTGAAAATATTGCAGACCAAACAAATTTGCTGGCTCTTAATGCAACAATTGAAGCGGCAAGGGCAGGAGAAGCAGGAAGTGGATTTGCTGTAGTTGCTCATGAAGTACGTGATTTATCCAACAAAACGGCAGAGATTGTACAACAAATTTATGGTATGATACAAAATAATTTAGATAGTATTAGCCGAGGAGAGAAGATGGTTTCGATAACTGCCAAAACTTTAGAAGATATTGTTTGTGCTAGTAAAGATACGGCGTTAGTTTCTAGGCGAGTGCGAGATAGTGTAATGAAGCAGAGTAACGCATTGCATAGAATTATAGATGATAGTGAAATTTTATCTAAGGAAATTTCTTTAAATGTAGCTATTTCGGAGCAAAATCGTTCAATTAGCGATGAACTTGCAAATCAGGCTAATAATTTAAAATTACAGATGGAGTATTTTATTATTGACTAAAAACTTTGGCTATAGACTAATTGTTTATAGCTTTTTTTGATATTCTATAACTTTTGAAACAAGCTACTCCGTTGTTATATCAAACAGCTTGGAAAAAGCCTCCTATAATAAGGAAGCTTTGTTTGTTTTTATATTATTGAGCTACGCATCGAGTTTCGATTTCTTGGTAAGTGTGAGTATGTTCTAAGTGACAACTTTCACATTTCCAGACAGTAGTAACTTGCCTTACATAAGTTTCGTCGATGCAATCTGGTTTGTTATATGTGCATGGCTTTGATTTGATGCATGCCCATGGTGTAGTCGAAGTTGTGGGGTAGACATTGTATCCACAATCGCAAATTTTATGATTTAAAACAGGGTCAGTTTGTTTTGTATCTTCATTGTTATTGTCTGCCGATGCAAGAGCTGAAACTAGAGGGGTACAGCCTAAAAATAGTAGGAAAGCTAACATTTCTTTTTTCATTTTTATCACTCCTTACGTAGAGTAGGCACGAAAATTATTTGTGAATTCTTAATAATTTGGGCGTGTCTAGCGTAGTAATTGTAGATTATTTTAGGATTTTTATTGGGAATATTGTAACTTTATTCCATCACGATATAGATAGAATACCATATTTTCCATAAGATGTAAATTTATAAATACAAATTTGCAAAAAAAATAGAGAAAACACTTTTTTGTGTTCTCTCTAGAATTTTATTGTTATTTAGTTTCATCAATTTGAATTGCTGGGGCTTCTATGTGGTTTGCTGGTGTAATTTCATCTGCCACATTAGGAGCAATTTCCCCATCTACAATTTTTATTATTCTGTGTGCATGACTGGCAATTTGTAAGTCATGGGTAATCATTACGATTGTATTGCCTTGTGCGCTTAGTTCTTGGAAAATCTGCAAAACTTCTTTTCCTGTTTTGGTATCTAATGCTCCTGTTGGCTCATCGGCTAACAATAAACTAGGCTCTGTAACGATTGCTCTTGCTATTGCTACACGTTGTTGCTGACCCCCAGAAAGCTCTGATGGTATATGATACATTCTATCACCAAGACCTACACTTTTGATTTTTTCTGCACAAATTGGTTCGGCTTGTTTGCGACTCATACCCCTAACTAAAAGTGGAAGCATAACATTTTGTATTACAGTATATTTTTTGATTAGCTGATATTTCTGAAAAATAAATCCGATTTTTTCATTTCGTACTTTGCTTAGCTGGCTCTCTTTGCTCTCGTGTACTTTTACATCAACTAACTTATATTGACCACTATCACAATTATCCATACAACCGATAATGTTCATAAGTGTTGATTTTCCTGACCCAGAAGGTCCAAGAATTGCAACAAATTCACCTTCAAATACATCAACCGAAACTTTTTTTAAAACGTGCAAATCTTCTTCACCAAGTTTGTATGATTTACAAATATCTCGCATCTCTATAATTGCTTTTTTCATAAATTTCTCCTATTATAAATTAAGTGCTTCTATAGGACGAAGTGAAGCCGCCTTATAAGCTGGGTAAAATCCAAAAACTGTTCCTGTAACTACAGCAAACACAAGGGCTAATATTCCACCTTCAATTGATGGTTCAACTCTAATTCCTGTGTAAGTCATAAGAGGCATCAGTGCATAACTAAGCCCAACTCCAATTACTCCTCCAAAAATACTAATGATGTTTGCTTCAATTAAGAACTGTAGTAAAATATCAAACTTAGATGTACCTAATGCTTTTAGTACCCCGATTTCTTGAGTACGTTCTTGGATTGATACAAAAAGTACGTTCATAATTCCGATACCACCAACTATAAATACGATTATGGCTACCGACATAAGTAACATTGATAGTGTATTTGCTGAGCTTTGGGCTGCTTGGATTTGGCTACCTGCATCAGAAATTTGGAAGTTTGCTGCTGGATAAAGCTCTCTTAATAATACTTCCATTTGTGCAATTACAGTTTCTACATCAGCAACTTCTGCAAGTGCAATAATTTGTGGTGTTATATTAGGCATAAAAATGTATTTATTGGCTGTTGAGTATGGCATATAAACAGCATCATCAACTGTTACATCATTTACAACCGAACCAACTCTTTGCAAAACTCCAGCCACATTATATTGTCTTCCATCAACCATAACATCTTGGTCATAGGCTGCTATTTCGCTTCCAAACATATCAATTGCTAATGTATTTCCAAGAATTACATATCCAGATTTATTATCAAGCATATCATCTGTAATAAATTCTCCAACTGCCATTTCTAAGTTGGAAATAGGGGCATACTCGGGCATAGTCCCAACGATATCAACTCCAGAAAGTTCGTCGTCCAAATCTCCACCATTTACTGTAGCTGTTGTTGTTGCGGCAAGTGCAATTGCCTGTATTCCAGAGATAAAAAATTCTAATTCTTCAACATCTTCTTGGCTAAGTTGAGTTGATGCTAATGAAGCAGAACTTCCTCCACCACTAGGGCCAGAACTTCCTGCGGAAGGCCTAGCACCACTATTCATCATCATGGTCATAGTGCTACTACCATTTTTAACTTCAATAGTTCCAGCGTTTAAGTTTTTAAACTGCTCCTCAACATCTTTTTGGCCACCTTGTCCAATTGCAATAACCATTACAATTGTTGCAGCCCCAACGATAATTCCAAGAGAAGTTAAAATAACTTTAAATTTATTTTGTGTAATATTAACCATTACAAGATAAATTATTTCTGATATTCTCATAATCCCTCCTAATCTCTTGAAGGACGTTCACCACCAGAACTTGATGGCATATCACCAGAAGGCGCGCTACTTTGTCCAGATGAACTAGAAGTTGATGAACTGGTTGTACCTGTTACTTGACTTTCGATAAGAACAATGTCTCCAACGTTTAGACCATTTGTAATTTCGATGTTTCTTGTATCTGTAAGACCAGTTTCAACCTGAACCAAAGTTCCTTCACCAGTTTCTGGGTCCTTAACTTTTACAAATGTATTACGCCCTTCTGTAATCAAAGTACGAGTAGAAACCGTAATAACATTTTCGCTACTTTCTTGGATAAATGTAACTGTAGAACTCATTCCTTCAAAGAAGTTTTCTGTATCACCTTCAACTTTGATGTAAACATAGTAACTTACAGAACCACCACCACTTCTTGCTGCTGTGTAAGAAATACTATCAACATATCCTTTGTAGGCAGCATTATCAAAGGCACTCATTGTAATATTAGCTGGCTGGCCAATGTAGATGCTGTTAATATCATCTTCAGAAATTGTTACCGAAATATACGTATTATCATCTGGATTTGTAAGTGTTGCTAAAGAAACATTTGCATTATATGAACTACCCTCTTCACCAGTAACCCCAGCTACTGTAGCATTTCTATCTGCAACAATTGTACCAGTTTTACGAATAGCATCAAGTTCTTTAATTTCTGCGTTAACTTCTGCAATATCAACACGAACACTAGCAATATCTTTATTTAAATCAGATATGTTTACCTGTGCTTTTACGATGTCAGCTTGAGTGCTAGTAATATTTTTTTGTGTGCTTTCGATACTTTTTTGAACATTTGAAATATTACGTTCAGCCTTAGAAATATTACTTTGTACTGTAGAAATATCATCTCTTGTACTGTCGATATTATCTTTGATATCTTCAATATCATCATACAAATTTGCAATTTGTTTATCATAATTATCCAAAGTATCTTGGAGTCCATCAATCGTATTTTCGTAAGTTACTTGTGCTTGAGCTAGATCCAAATTAAATTCGGCAAGCCCTAACATAGTATCGATTTCCGAAGTTGTTACACTTTGTTGAAGCTTCTCATAATTTAAATATTGGTCTGCAATGCTATATTCCAAATCTATAATTTTTTGCTCCAAACCTTCATCGTCCATGCCATAATAATTACTGTTTAACTCAAGTTCATATTCTGAATACGCAACTTTAGCATCATCGTAGGCATCTTGTAAATCAGAAATTTCATCTACCATATCCCAATATTCATTTTTAAGATTTGTGTTAGCTTTGTACTCTGCCAAACTATCTGCATAATTTTCACGAGCTTCAATATAATCATAATACTTGCTATTCCAAGCGTTATAAGCATTTGTGTATGCTGTTCTAGCTGCTGAGTATTCTGAAGCTAGAGTTTCATTTGAAGGGTCTGCAATGTATGCATTATATAGAGCATCTCTTTGAGCTTGGGCGCTAACTAAAGCACTATATAACTCTCTTTCATCGTTAGCGATACTTTCGTAAGTTGCATCTGGCTCTGACATATTAAAGTTAATGCTGTTTTCTCTATCATAAAGAGTGAGAGCGTATTGTTTATCTTCTAAAATTTCTTCAGCTTCGTCCATTGCAATTTCAAGTAAATCAAGTTTTGCGTAATCTTTAGCATATGTAAGCACTAGTGCCTCGTATTCTTCTTTTTGATCTTCTAGTGAGCTTATTGTATATTCCAAATTAATAATCTGTTGTTCAATTTCTTTTGCACTAAGAGAGTATTGGTCAGAAACTACAGCTTCTTGACTAAGTGTTCTACTATAAGTTAATATAGCTTTTTCAACTTCTAAATCATATACAGCTTCTGAATTTGCTTTATTTTTCTCAACTGTTACGATGTCCTCTTCTAAATCAGAAATGCTTGTATAATATTTAGTAATTTGTTTCTCGTAATTTTCGATTTGTTTGTAGTAATTTTCAATTTGCTCATAATAATCATCAATTTGGTCTTTATAATCGTCGATTTGGTCATAATAATCTTCTATCTTATCCTTATAATCATCGATTTGGTCTTCATAACCTTCTATCTTATCATTATAACCATCAATTTCATCATTATACTTATCGATTTCATCTTCCAAAGCATCAATTTCATCATCAATACTATCAGTTGTTATTGTAAATAAAACATCTCCAACAGAAACTTGTTGTCCAGCCTTAACATGAGCCTCGACTACTTCAACAGCATAATCAAAAGTCACATCATATGTTGGGATAGTAATTGAGCCTGTTTCACTAAGCCCAATTATAATATCCCCAAGCTCTACAACGTTTTCCATAGCGATTGTTTGAACAATTACCTCTTCATTTTTATTCCAACTCAAAAATCCAGATGTTCCCCCTATAAAAAGGGTAGCTCCAACTAGACCTATTACCAATTTTTTCGACATTTATATTCTCCTTTGAATAATTTTATTCTCTCATTGAGTTTATTAGCATGGTAAATTTATTATAACATTAATAATCTTTAATTTATTATAATGTTGCTGATTGTTCATTATATGAGTTTTGTGTGATATTTTGGTGAGGCGTGGAATTTGATGCAAATATTATACTGATTTATGATGTGCAAGAGTCATACCAAAAATTACTCCATCAAATGTGTTTTTAGCATAATATGTCCCATTATGTTGCTCCAAAATCGTTTTTACAATATACAAACCAAGCCCATGACCACCATATTCTCGAGTTCTTGCCTTATTCACCTTATAAAAACTTTCCCAAATACGTTCCAAATCTTCTTCTTTTAAAAGTTTTCCAGCATTATAAATTTCAACACAAACTTGGTTATCTTTTAATACAGTAGTAATTTGAATTATTCCTTCATCGTTAACATGATTGATAGCATTTGTCAAATAATTTGTAATAACTTGTTCGATATAATCGTAATCTGCATAAACATAAAGTTCCCATAAGTTTGGAACTAGTTTAACATTTTTTTCGCTAAGAGGCAAAGTATTTTTTTTGATAACGTGTTCTATAAGCTCCGAAATATCAAATACTTCTTTGTTTAAGACAACATTCCCTGACTCTAATTGAGAAATTTCTAATAGGCGATTTACGAGTTTACTCATCTTGATTGCTTCATCTTCGATAACTTCGCAATAAAACTCCTCATCTTCTGGGCTAAGACCCATCTTTAGACCTTCAGTATATCCCAAAATTAGTGATAGAGGTGTTTTTAACTCATGTGAAACGTTTGAAATAAATTGTTTTCGGATTTTTTCGAGTTGGTCTTTGCGCTTTAGGTCATTCTCCAAACCGTTAATATAAGCTTCGAGTTGGTCGGATAAATTATTGATAGTATTCGCAAGTTGACCCATCTCATCTTGAGAATTTATTTGTAGTTTAGCATCAAAATTTAGTTCACTAATTTCTTTTGCAGAAGCATTAATTTCAAGAATTGGAAATGTAATTTTATTAGAAATTATTACAACTCCAGCAACTCCAATAATCCCAAGTAATCCACTTACAAATATAAAAAATTGATTAACAACTTTGATAGTTTCATTTACTGCTGAGAGTGGGGTTTGCAAATTTACATAAATACTATCCCCTTCATATTCAAAGCTACCTTCTATATTAATAAAACGTTCATTGCCTGTATTGCTACTTTGAACAATTTCTTGGAGTATTGGTTTGGCAATTTTAAATTGGTCTTCCCAAAATCGAGTTATGCGTAAATCTATATCTTGAGGAGTAAGCATTGTGCGTCCTCCACCTGTATTTCTAAGGTTATCAAAGTGTTCAATTACTAGTTCTTTGCTAGAGCTATGAGGGTAAAAAGGATAAATTAACCCGTCTTTTTCTGATACTAAAGTTACCACAATATTATTTTTATCTTGGATAGCTCGTAGTTCTTCTTCTATAGTGTAAGTATTGCCATTGTATAATTGTTCTATTTTATCAAAACTTTTAAATAACACAGCTTTTTTATCTGCAATATAATATTGTTCGAGAAAAAATGCATTTGCAATTAAAGGAATGCACACCAACAAAATTAAAAAACTTGCTAGTAGTACAATCATTTTTTGTCTTAAAGATTTCATGTTAAGTCCTCTTGGTATAAATATCCAACTCCTCTTACGGTACGAATATATTCGCTTTTATCTTTGAGTTTGGCGCGAAGTTGCTTGATATGAGTATCTACAGTACGCAGATTTCCAAAATAATCATATTGCCAAACACCATCTAAAATTTGTTCACGGGTAAGAGCAATGTGTTTATTATCCTGAAGATATACCAACAATTCATATTCTTTAAAAGTTAGAGTTAATTCTTCTCCCTCTAAATAAACTCTTCTTGCCTCTCTATTTATAAACAGTCCGTCTTCTTGAGATTGTGCGATATCACTAATAGGAGCAGTTCGTTTTAAGATAGCTTTAATCCTTGCCATAAGTAACATTGGGCTAAATGGTTTGGCAATAAAATCATCTGCTCCACTAGAAAATGCCTGAAGTTGGTCGTATTCCTCACATTTTGCCGTTAGCATTATTACAGGAATTTCGTATTTGGGACGCAGTTGTTTTAATACCTCCCAACCGTTATAATATGGCATCATTACATCTAATAAAATTAAATCAATTTGTTCTGGGCGTTGCTCTATAATTTGAAGAGCTTCTCTACCATCAGCAGCTTCAATAGGCGTATACCCCTCACGCTTCAAAAAGTCCCCTACGATTTTACGCATTCGAGATTCGTCATCAACTACTAAAATATTTATATCACTCATAAAAAATACCTCCTCAATAAATTTTTATTATAATTATAAGATTTCAAATATCTTATTATTTTAAGTTACATAATATACTAAGTATGTGTTATTTATGTGTGAAAAATTCATATTTAGCAAAGTTCATAGATACGTTTTTTTTGATATTAAAATAAAAAAAGCTACCGATAAAATGAATTATTGATAGCAAATTGATTAAATTTATTGTGGGTCTGTTGAGTCCTTAGAGTCTTCCTCTACTTTGGTTGGAGAATTATCAATAGTAGAATTTACTTTTTCTAATTGCTCTCCAAGTTGGCTACTCATATTACTAGCCACATTTTTTAGGTTAGAGGCCTCTTCTAATTTCTTTTCACGAACTACGCCACTATCCCCTTTAGCTTGACTTTCTAAAATGTTGGCCTTGTTTTCACTTTGAGTTCTAACCGAGTTTGTAACTTGCATTTGGCTAACTCCGTTTGACATACTAATTACACCATTCATTCTATCTTGCATAATTTCATCTTCGGTTTTAGGCTTATTTTTTTCGGCCTCTTCCTTAGATTTTTGGTACATTTCTTCTAATTGTTCTTGTTGCTTCTTCGCTTCTTCTGTATTGAGATTATTAATCTCGTCTTCGATTTCTGCAATCTTTTCATCAAATTCTTCTAATTCCTTTTTCAAAATTTCTGGGTCTGTTCCCTCTTCGAGTGCTTTAAATAAGAAATCATTTTTATTTTCCATAATATTGTTTTTTTGCTTCATTAGGTTGTCCATCTGAGAGAGTTTGTGGCCTTCAGATGATATAGATAGAGTGTCTTTGATGTTTCCAAAACCTTGCATAGCATCGTCATTTTCAACAGGTTTAGAATTTATAGATAAGTTGTTTGCACTGATTGGGTTCATTCCATATGTACCAAAATTTCCATTAATTACCATGTGAGTAGCTCCTTCTAGTTAAAATTGTGATTAAGTTATACTTCTTTTATCGACAAATTTTTCAAAAACTTTAAAAAAAAAGCACCTTACCATAAGATGCTAAAAAATTAAGCCTAAATTTGAATGACGGTGCAAAGAACGAGTTCCTTCCTTAATAAAGGCCCAACTTTGCTCATAATCATTTATAACTGCAAATTCAGGATTTTTTATAAATTTTACAAAATCAACTTCATGACTCATGTAATCATCTAAAAAGTCATCTGCCATATCCGTTTTATCCCAATCTTTAACCTTTCGTTTATTATGAAGCACGTGTTCAAGATTGCAAGACATATAAAAAATTTGGTACGGAATAGCTCGCCTTCCTATTGTGTGAGTTTCAATGAGTCGGTTAACAACGTTGGATTTACGGCGATTTCGCTTGATTGCCTCCATTTTTCGATGTACAACAATATTTTCATTTTTGTAAACAAAACCTTTTGTCCCTTCTTCCTGAATAATATTTTCTTCTGAAATGTAGGCCCCATCTGTATCTATAATATGAATAATTCTCAAAATATCACTAGCCTGAAGTTTACTCACGTTAAGAAATTTTTTAACTTGGGACCAAACTTTGGTAACGGCATTACTCATACTAGAACCATAGGCAGAAGTTATATCAGAGCCTACAACATGAAAAACTACTTCGTCTTTATGAAAAATTTTCTTCAAAATAAATTCTAGTGCAGTCCTATCAGAAGTCCCCTCAACTATAAATAAAATAACTTTTTTCGTTTTAGTCATGGCGTTTACCTGCCTTTCTGAGTGCATAGCGAATTTCGGGCATATTAGTTTCGGCATATAAGTTTTCTTTTTGACCACCCAAAAACAATGTTCGCAAATAAAAATCTCTCAAGTTGTCATGTTCCTTAACTCCATCAAGTTTTATATAACGATTGTGGGGGTTAGTCGTTGTAAATACGATATCTTTTGGCGATAATTTTTCCAAAATACGCAAATTGTGTGATGTAAAAATTAGCTGTCCTTTTGCTCCTTGAGAAATAATTTCTAGCAAATCCCCAAGCAAATATTCAAAAACTCCAGCGTCAAGCTCATCAACAACTAGGCAGATATTTGGTTGGTTGTACATCGCAATTATTGTGCTAAGCAATGAAATAATTTTTTTGATACCGTCAGACTCGTTTCTAAGAGCCATTTTGTGATTATCTTTAAACGATAACAATTCAATGGGTATTGCGAGTTTGTCATTTTCAACATATTGAGGGCTGTATTTATAAATTTGGATATTCAAACTTGGAATGATTGCACCCAAAACAGCATTAATTTGAGTAATTACAGCCTCTAACATAGGAAACACATCTTCTAAAATTAGGCTTCTTTCAAATAAATTTAGCTTCATATTTCCTATAAATAAATCATCTTTCTTTTCAAGATGAACGTTTAGAGGTAGTGATTGACTCATATTTATTACGCCAAGTTGTTCATTTGAAATGATGTATAAGTTTGCCTCAGCGAAAAAAGATAGACTCTTAGTTATTAAAGTTGTTGGGTGAGTTACCCCTAGGCTAGAAAATATAATCTTTTGTACATATTCACTAAATATAAACGAAACTCCATTTTTTTTAGAAAGCTCCTTTCCAACTTTTAAATCTACTCTTAATGACTTATCTTTTTCTGTAATCTCACGGTATCTTTGTAATGGAGCAATAAAATTTGCTTCTTTATAATTGTAGTCAAGCAAAGTAATATCACGTTTCCATTTTTCGTTTTCAGATACAGAACACACCAATTTTTCACGGGATACCATAAGTTTTTTATTTTCATTTTTTACGGTAACTTGATAAGTAATTAAATATTTTTGGTTAGCAACTTGTACAAAAAATAGTATGTCTAACTGAAAATTTTCCTCACCACAACTAACTAAAGTTCCCCATTCTTGCTTTAGTGGCTGACCCTTTAATAAATATTGTATAATGTGAAGAGCCTGAATTAGAGCAGTTTTACCAGACCCATTTTGACCATATATCCCCAAGATATCTTCACGAGTTAGCTCCTGCTCCTTCTTGATAATTTTTTTGTTTTTGAATTCAATAATTCCGTCATTAACATTTTTAAAATTCTTGATTTTTATTTCCAGTGGTCTAACAATACAGCTGGCAATTGTGTTATGAATAGTGTTCGACATTGCAAATCTCCTTTGACATATAAAAACTATTATCGTTATTATGTATCAAATATGAAATTTTTAAACTAATTTTGCGATTAATGTGCTATACTAATAGTTACAAATTACAAGAATTGAGGTTTTTTTATGTATAATTACAAAATGACAATTGCCTATGATGGCACGAAATACAACGGTTGGCAAAAGCAAACAGGCGCACCCCTAAAAACAATCCAAGGAAAATTGGAACACATTCTTTCTCTTTGTTGCAACCAAGAAATTCAGTTAATAGCTTCTGGGAGAACAGATGCAGGCGTTCATGCAAAAGGACAAGTTGCAAATTTTCACACAAATGAATACTTTGAGCCACAATCAATTTTGGATTATGTAGCACAATATTTGGCACAAGATGTAGCAATTTTGGATATTAAGGTGGCTTCAGAGCGTTTTCATGCAAGGTACAATGCGAAATTTAAAACGTATGAATACAAGATAGATACAGGGTTGTTTGCAAATCCTTTTACAAAAGATTATTGCTATCATCTCCATAAAAATTTGGATTTGGAAGCTATGAAACAAGCTTCGGCTCATCTGATTGGAACACATGATTTTGCAAGCTTTACAAGTATGAAAAGTAAGAAAAAATCTACGGTTAGAATGATTGCTGATATCAAAATTGAACAGCAAAATAATATTGTTACTTTGTCATATAGAGGCGATGGATTTATGCAACATATGGTGAGAATTTTATCAGGAACATTGATAGAAGTAGGGATTGGTGAACGTACTCCACAAAATATTTTAGAAGTTTTGGAGGCTAAGGAGCGTGCTAAATCTGGTCCGACTGCGCCAGCTAATGGGCTTTGTTTGGTTGATGTAGAATATTAAGGAGGATTGTATGGAGAGTTTTTGTATAGATGATAACAAAATTTTTATGGCAAAGTTGCTTAAAGGAGAATGTTTTGATGAGTTTGAAGTGCGAGAAATTGTTCTTCATACTGCTGTAAAATCTATTATAGAAGGAAAGCGAAATTTAGAATTTTTTGAAAGAGACAATAGGGAAAGTTTGAGTGAATTTATTAGTTGGCAAGAGTTAAAACCATATGTTTATAGTCTTGTGGCAGGTAAAACTCTACCTACATTTTTTAAAATTATTTTTTCAACTTCACCATCAAAAACCCTTGAAATTTCAACAGAGGTAAGTGCATTTATGCTAAATATCACCTACAAAGATAATGAAATTATTTGTACTACAGGCTGTGCCTACAAAACTTTTTTACTAGATAAAACGCCTGAACAACTTTGGGATAACCAAGTTAAAAACTTTTTATTTGAACAAAAATTTATATAAAAATAAGGAGCTACCCTTAAAGGGTTAACTCCTTATAAAACGCTTATTGTTGGCTCATTTGTTGCTCTTGAGCTTTGATCATACGTTTTACCATTTCTCCACCAACTGAACCAACTTGTCTAGCTGTAAGATCACCGTTGTCACCTTGTTTTAATGGAACACCAAGTTCTGCTGCTACTTCTTGTTTCATGTTTTCTAAAGCTGAATTTTTCATAGTTATATCCTCCTTGAACGTTGTCAAATTGTTAAAATAAAAAGTTATGCGAGATAATTTTTTATTTTAAATAATAACCATAACAGTTGTGGTTATACTTGTAATTTACCCTGTACATCTATTTTATATACTAGCTAATTTTTGGTAAAAATTTTGTATAAAATTAGAAGTTAAATTTCAAAATTTCCTTGATTTTTAAGGGTTTTATTGATTAAATACCATGAATTTTTGGCAAAAAAATAAAGAAATTTATGCTAAATTTAAGCTTTTTTACCATAAATAGGTAAAGTAGATTTGTTTTTATTCTTTTAATTTGGGGGTAAATATGTTATAATGAAGGAGGGGGTAGAAAACATATAACACACAACCAAGGAGGTTTTTAAAATGGATAAGAACACTGTAGACCAACGTATGCTTGGTATTGCTAATTCACTGAGCGAATTACAAAATTATCAAGATGTAGACGGATTTATTACGGATTTAGAATATCATGTGGGTCAGTTATCGTATTTTTATGATCACCTAACACCAAAGCAAACAGGTGACCCATCAACAACGTTTTATCGCCCAAAGAGAATACCAAAAGTTCATCAAATTGCGTATTTCAACTTAACAAGAGGTTTTCCAAAAGAGTTATACGGAGGACATTGGTGCTATGTATTTAAATATTTTAAAAGTAAATTTGTAATCATTCCAACGACTTCGGTTAAGGCAGATTCGTTACCACCAGACCCAGAATTCCAACTAGATATTGCAGTTAGTGATTTTAAAAATGGTATGTTAACGAGGCTACAACTTAGCGATATGAGAACGATTGATGTACAACGCCTATATTGTGGCAAAGGTTTTTATAACGTAATAACAGATAGAGAATATATTTTACATAATGTAAACAAAATGTTATTAGATGAGTCGGCATATAAGACAGACAATATAAAAAAATCTCAAGCGTAATTGAGGATTTTGAGAGATAGGGAAGACTTACATTACTAACAACAACTTTCATTCTACTCACCCAAAGTAAAAAATACATAATAAAGGTGCTTCTAGCGAACATTACTAGAAGCACCTTTTTTAGTTGTTTATAATATCAATTACAAATTGTAGCTTGTTTACATCATGCAAACGATAAACTTTAACCATGTAATTTTCTTGTTCTCCATTTTCATTTATTCTATAAACAGGTTGTTCTAAAGTGTTCGTTCTATCACTAGAAACTAGGTGAATTGGAGAAAAATAGATGTCATCTTTAAGTTTAAAAGTGTTACGATAATGTGTGTAAAATGCATGCATGAGTGTAACTTCAATTGATTTTTGTGCATCAATTTTTGTTTTATCTTGACTTGGTAAAAATGTAGCCCACACATTTTGATAATCAAGTGTATCTTCACCAATATTTAAGAGAAGTGTTTTTGGTTCGATTTCCACAGATACAGGTAAAGTTTCTAATGAACTAATTGCACCGTTTTCAAAAGTTCTAAACACAACTTCAATATTGTTATAAGGAGAATTATTTAATTCCTCGGCAAATATTTCATAAATTTCAGTTTTATAAGAGTTCTCAACAAAAGAAAAATAGTCTTCATTTTGCAGACTCGCATTAATCATTTCATCAACAAAATCTTGCGATGTTAATAAAGATAAATGAGTTGGCAAATTATCAATATTATACTTTGGTGAAAAATAAGTATGTTGATCAACATAATCAATATTTCTTGAAAAAGGCTTATCAATATTAAAAGAAATTTTATCAGCATTGTGATAGTAAGGTATATCTAAAATGCTAAGTAGCTCAAGTGGTACATAAACAGTATTATTTACTTTGATTGTAGCTGTACTTAATTCGCTTTTGCGATTATTAATAGAAACTTCACGAGAATTTACGTTTAATAAAACTGTATTTTGCCCAATAGTAAGTAGTGCCGTATTATTACTTGGAGAAATTACTTGTCCTAAACAAATATTAGCTAAATCTTCTGTGCTGATATAGCCTGCTCCGTTTGTAAAATGAAGTGGATACTGAGATTGATACGTTATATCGTTAACAAAAATATTGGTTTCATCAGCAAAAATTGTAAAGCTCATACTTGCTGATAACATACATGTTAATAAAAGTTTTTTCATAAAATTATACCTCCACAATAATTATACCATAAAATGCTAGTTTTTTCAAATTTCCATAACTGGCAATGTTTGGTAAATTGTGGAGGTGTTTTTGATTATAATTTACGACCAACAGCCTCAGCAATTGGACGGATATTATCCATTAATTTTTGGAAATCTTCTTTATCTAAAGATTGTGGACCATCAGATAAAGCCTCATCAGGATTTGGGTGAACCTCAATCATAAGAGCATCAGCACCAACGGCAACACTAGCTTTTGCAAGGTCTTCGATATAATCGCGCTTTCCTGTAGCATGGCTAGGATCAACCACGATTGGAAGATGACTTTTTGAACGAATAACAGGAATTGCACTCAAATCAAGAGTATTACGAGTGGCAGTTTCATATGTTCTAATTCCTCTTTCACATAAAATAACGTTCATATTTCCACCACTCAAAATATATTCGCTGGCATTTAGCCACTCATCAATAGTAGCAGACAATCCACGTTTTAGAATAACAACTTTATCAGTTTTACCAACAGCTTTTAGAAGCTCAAAATTTTGCATATTTCTAGCTCCAATTTGAATAATATCAACATATTCAATGGCATCATAAAGAGCTTTTTCGCTAGTAACTTCACACACTGTAGACATTCCAAATTTTTCTCCAGCAGCTTTCATAATTTTAAGCCCCTCAACCTCAAGACCTTGGAATGCATAAGGAGAAGTACGTGGCTTGTACGCACCACCACGTAAAATTTTTGCTCCAGCTTGACTAGTAATCTCCCCAGATTTCATTAATTGTTCTTCGCTTTCGATTGCACAAGGTCCAGCAATTACTACAAGTTCATCACCACCAATTGTACAGTTTGGTAATGTGATTTGCGTACGTTCAGATTTATACGCAAGGCTAAAAAGTGGATTTTTCGACATGACTATTCTCCTTTTATATTAAAAATTTATTCATATAAATATTTTACACCTCACCAATCATATTGTCAAATGTTAACAGATTTTGTACATAATATAATGCTTGAAAAAAGAGGAGTTACACATAAATTTGTTGGAAAATTTTGTGTATAATTATATAAAAATATGAATATAGCTATCCCGAAAATTTATTTTATATATTCTTAAAAATTTATCCCTTATCCAAATCACTTTCAAAAAAATGAAGTGTTAGATAAATCTAAAATGAAATTTAGCAAAAAAAATATAAATTTAAGGTGAAGTGTAAGTTTCGTTTAAAAGTTGAAATTCAAAAATCGTGATGATCATACTTTTTTGTCCTAAAAATTTTTTGTTATCTGATAAATATGGATAGGGTTTGGCTAAAATAAAAAAATTACATAAAAAATTAGGTGTTTCTTCCTTATTAAAGGGTGTTGAAATTAAGATAGTTATTTTGGGCGAATATCTAACTAATAAAAATTTTATTGTTGATGTACATATAAAATTCAAATTAATCAATTAGAATTGAAGAAATCTTTGATAGATTTGAAAGTAATTAATCGGTAAATATTTAAAGTATATTTTTTAAAAAATTTTAGCATAATAAGAATGAACGTGCATAAAATGTAAACTAGCACTAAATTAGTACAAGCAATTTGCTAGGTCAAAAATTAAGTTTTTTACAAAACTTTAAAATCCTAGATGTATTGCATTAAATCGGTGGTAATTATTTGGTAATATTGCTATAGGTCTTTTAAAAAAATGTTTGTGTTATATTTAACACTTTATATGAAAAATAGTACAAAATTTGCCTAGGTAATAGTTTAAATTGCTAAGTGGTATAAATATTATAGGAATTTTCACTAAGTTTTAAAAACTATATCAAACCTTGTAGTTTGAAGGGGTGTAGAGTAAAAAATTAGGTGAAAATTTAAAGGTATTATGTAATTAAATCATAATTTATATATGCTCTAGCAAACAAGACTGAAATTTAATGCAAAAATAGGTGTTGACATATTAAAATGAAATGTAATATACTTAGTGTAACGATATTAATAACACAAATTCATATAATGAATTGAAGTTTTAGTTTATAATATCTAGTAGCATTGCATAAATTTATGCTTAGTATCAAATTTGATAAACTAAGTGTTAAACAAAAATCTAACAAACAAAAACAAATTTTAGTTAATATGGAGGAGATTTAAAATGAAATCAATCGAAATGTCAATTACAAACGAAGCAGGAATTCACGCAAGACCAGCAGGAGAAATCGTAAAAAAAGCGAAAGAGTTTTCTTCAACAATCAACATCTCTAAAGATGGAAAAGCTGTAGGAGCTACAAAACTTATGTCATTACTTTCTTTAGGAGTAAAACAAGGTGACGTTGTAACAATCACTGCTGAAGGTGACGATGAAGAAGCAGCTGCAGAAGCAATCGCACACGTTATCAGAACAGAACACTAAAACTAATTTATTGGGGGTTTAAGGCATGAGTGTAATTACAGGAATTAGTGCATCACAAGGTGTTGCAATCGGTAAAGTTTTCCTTAAAAAAGAAGAACAAGTAAGAGTGCCAATTTATACATTGGCTGAAGCAGAAATCCCAAAAGAAATCGCAAGATTAAAAGAAGGATTAGATAAAACTGCACAAGCACTTCAAAACTTACACGACAAAGCTAAAGCTGATGTTGGAGAAGATGAAGCTAGAATTTTTGATGTTCACAGAATGCTTCTTTTAGATGATGAGTTCGTTGAACACATTGAAACTACAATTCAAAATGAAAGAGTAAATGCTGAAGAAGCAGTAGCTGTTACTGAAGAAGTATTTGCTAATATGTTTGCAAACATGGAAGATGCTTATTTAAGAGAGCGTGCGGCTGATATTAAAGATATCTCTAAAAGACTTATCCTTAACTTATTAGGACAAGAAGAGAAAAGTGTGGCAGGGATTGATTATGAAGCAATCATTGTTGCAAAAGATTTATATCCATCTGATACAATCCAAATTAACAAAAACTTTGTTAAAGGGTTAATCACACTAGAAGGTGGAAAAATGTCACATACTGCGATTTTAGCTCGTACTATGCAATTACCAGCAGTAGTTGGTGTTGGAGAAGCTGGAGATGAAATCCAAGAAGGTGATATCTTAATTCTTGATGCTAAAAAAGGGGAAATTATCATTAACCCAAGTGAAGCAGAAATCGAAGAATTTAAGAAAAAACAAGCTGAATTTGAAGCTTACCAACAAGAACTTCTTAAATATATTGGTACAGAGAGTGTAACTAGCGATGGTCAACACATTGAAATTTGTGCAAATATTGGTCGTCCAAGTGATGTACCAGCTGTATTAGAAAATGATGCAGAAGGAGTTGGTCTTTTCAGAAGTGAGTTCCTTTATATGGACAGCCCAGAAATGCCAACTGAAGAAGAGCAATATCAAGCTTATAAGATAGCAGTTGAAGGCTTAGGTGGAAAACGTGTTATCATTAGAACTCTTGATGTTGGTGGAGATAAAGAAATTCCATACTTAAACATTCCTAAAGAGGAAAACCCGTTCTTAGGATATCGTGCAGTTCGTGTATGTCTTGAAATGAAAGACTTATTCAAAACTCAACTTCGTGCGTTATTACGTTCTAGTGTACACGGAAAACTTGCAATTATGATTCCTATGATTATTTCAGTAGATGAAGTTAGACGTTCTA
Source organism: Epulopiscium sp. Nele67-Bin005 (assembly GCA_002007365.1). Classification (GTDB taxonomy): domain Bacteria; phylum Bacillota; class Clostridia; order Lachnospirales; family Cellulosilyticaceae; genus Epulopiscium_D. The sequence goes on from LNZR01000050.1 coordinate 20,066, forward strand.
AAGAATTAATCGCTGAATGTAAAGCAGAATTATTAGCTGAAGGTGTTGCAGTTAGTGATGATATCGAAGTTGGTATCATGATTGAAACTCCAGCAGCAGTAATGGTTGCTGATTTACTTGCTAAAGAAGTTGATTTCTTTAGTGTAGGAACAAACGACCTTACTCAATATATTTTAGCGGCTGACCGTATGAACCCAAAAATTGCAGATCTTTACGATACTTGCAACCCTGCAGTATTACGTGCTATCAAAAAAGTAGCTGATGATGCTCATGAAGCAGGAATTTGGATTGGTATTTGTGGTGAGTCTGGTGCTGACACTCGTCTTACTGGTTTCTTTGCAGCAATCGGAATTGATGAACTTTCTGTAAGCCCAAGTAGTGTACTTGAGGTTAGAAAAACAGTTCAATCAATCAACGCAGCTGAGCAAAAAGCAAACCTACACCAAAACTGGAATATCTAATTTTAAAAAGAAAAAACATCTAATAAGTGTGATGCTTATTGGGTGTTTTTTCTTTGTTTAGAATAACTTAAAGTAGGAATTATAATAAGGGGATAACTATAACCCCTACAAATAGTACGGCGTTTCTTGCTCCTAACTCACTATAAAGCATACAACACTTACTATATACATAATTATTGCCAGAAAAAAATGGATTTAATCACTAACAAATAATTTTGTTAAAAATGTCAAAAATACATATTAATATTACGTGATTTTACAGCTATATTACAAATTAAATTACATATTGTCAAACCAAATAAGTTATAGTATACTATGTATATAGCAAACGGAACAACATATTGCACATATCTTATACATCTAAATCACATATATAAGGGGGAAGCCTATGAAAAAATTAGCATTCATGTTTACAATGTTATTATCTGCGTTTCCTGTTATGGCAGCATCTACAAATAGTTTAACAAAATCAGTTAGTCTAATTGAAGGTACATCATTATCTTATGAAGTGAAAAATTTATCAGATGCTACAAGTTATGAAGTTGGCAATGCAGATACAGAATTATTAATTAACTTAGATGAAAAATTAAGTTACGACCAAACTTTTTACATATATGCAATTGATGGTACATTTGAAAAATCTGCCTACACAGCTTGGGCAAACGGAACTACTGCTTATTTGAACGGACAAAATATTTATAATGAAGCAGGAGAAATCCTTACAAATGCTACAATTTCAACTGATACATACGAAATTAAATGGTTAAATAACACACAACTTGAAGTAACATTAAAAGTTGCTGATAGCTCTATTTATAGACTGCCAGTTATTATTAAAGCAGAAAGTGGACAACCAACTTTACAGATTGACGCATTAGGAACAACTTTAACTGGAGGAAAAGTTCAACTTTCTAACGGAAAAATTGCAACTCAATCTTTAGAAGTAGCAGCCAAAAATCCAACTATTTTATCAACAGAAGGATTTGGAAACCTTGGAACTCTTGAGATTAACGAAAATTTAATTTCAGCTTTATCAGGAAAAGTAATTAGATTAGAATTAGACACTCATTCAAAATTAGAATTTATGAGAGTTCAAGATGAGTTAAAAATTCAAGGTTTAAAAGGATACATGAACAACATAAATGGAGCAGAATTTTCACTTATTGTAGATGATTTTGATGCTCAAATTGCATACTTACAAATTCCTGAATTATCTCAAACTACTGGTATTGCAGGGATTACAATTGATAATATAAAAGTACGTGCAGAAGGTCGTGCAGATGTACGCCTAGGGGATATCAACGTAAATATTATGACTGTAGAACAAGTTGGAAGCAGTAGAATTTCTGAAGGATTAAAAAATATTAACTTAACTTTAGCAGAAGTAAAAGAAGATGAAGTTGTTATTTCGGCTGATAAAAATCAAGTAATTGCAGGGTTTGAGCAAACTGGAATTAACCTTTCAATCTCTGATATTACAGGTCAAGTGTTAACAGGAAGAAGAAATATTTTCTTAGTGGCTGAAGGTGGTTCATTCGTTGTAAATGGTAGAAAAGTTAATGAAATTGAGGTAGAAGTTTTAGCAGGACAACACAACATTAATGCAAACTTTGATATTAGTACAAGTGTAAATGATAGTGGAGAATTTAAAGTTATCGCTCAAAGTAGAGATTTTCAAGAAGATATTGAAACTGTAGTTGCACAAATTATTCCTGCTGTAACAATTGATACTACTACGTTAGAGCTAGTTGAAGCACAAAAAGCTAATGCTCAAGGTGAAATTATTATTAATGAAACTTCTCGTGGAATGCTTGCACAAGGTAAAGAAATTGTTATTGAAGTGGAAGATTTATCAATCGAGAGTATTGAGATGGAAACTAAAAATATTGATGTAGAGTATACAATTAGCAACGGAAAACTTTATCTTGAAGTTGTACGCCAGTCAAAAGATAATGGGCAAATTATCATTAAAGATATCGTTCTAAACGTACCAAGAAATGCTCCATTAGGTGAATATAATGTTATGATTGGTGGAGATGCAATTTCTATGCATAATAATAGAAGTGATTTTGATGATGCAATTAAAATTGAGGGATTTGTAAATATTAATCCACAGCAACAAATTGTAATTATTGAACCAACTCCAGTTGTAGAACAAAAGGAAGAAAAAATTGAAGTTGCTCCAAAAAAAGAAATTATTAGCGCAATGTTACACACAAAAACTGGTGAGGCAATTGTAAATGGAAATCTTGTAGTATTAGATGCAAAGCCTTATGTATCAACGTCTGGATATACTATGGTAGGGGTTAGAGATTTGGCAAACTTCTTAAATATTCCAGCTGAAAATATTACATTTAACAATGGAGTAATTACTATTAATAATAACGGAAGCATCATTACTATGCAAAACAATAGTGCATTATTAAACAACAATGGAAAATATATCGCTATGAATGATGTAGTAACTATAAAAGATGGAAGAACTTACGCTCCAATAAGTTATATTGCTGAAGCTTTAGGATTTGAGGTTCAAACTACTGGAGATATTATGACTTTAACAAAATAAAAACAACCCCCTAATTGTAGAATTTGCCTATAATTAGGGGGTTTTATTATAAAAAATTATCATTAAGTTTTTAATAAAAAGAATATTTATTCAAATTAAGATTATATTACATTTTATAAATTTTTTTAAAATAAAATATTAAGTTTATTTTAGTTAAGTACGATATACTTAATGAATAATGAATATTATGTAATTTGATAAAAATCTCTATTATAAAAAAACTCTATAATATTTCATCGGTCAAATTTCATTATGAATTTATAAGTATGTTCTAAAATGTATATATCAGATAATGTTTACAAAAACTACTTACATATACAGTAATTATTTGTACTTAATTTAAGAACATATTTTTAAATAATAGTATATATTGTGATAGTATATAAGATTTTTAAGGGAATATAGAAATCTTAAAATAAACGGAGAAGGAGTATCTACTAGACAACAAATTTGTCCATATTTCAAGTAGAACATAAAAAAATGAAATTAGCAGTATTAAATGAAAATCAAGTAACAAGCATTTCCCTCTTTGTGCACAAGCCCAAAAAAATGACACACACACACATACCAGGAAAAAAAAACACCAACAGATACTCCTCATGATCCCTTTTTAATTTCAGTCAAGAACCTATTTTCTTCTAAAAGGTTTACACTCAAAAAGTCAGAATAATCCAAAGTGCTTTCCTTTTCCAGCCAAATGAAGCCATCCTGTGGGGGGAAGGGGAGTGGGACGGTTGGGCCACAAGCTGAATGACCAGAAATCCTACCTCATTTAAAATAAGTGGAGTTAGACTTTTATTTTGAAGTGTCAAAAAATAGCTACATTTTAAGCATATTGTACTATCATAGACATAGGGTACATGTTGCTATTATGTACTCACTTAGCTTACATTAAGTTTTAGCACAGCTGCGGCAGTTAGGTGTAACGTTGTCTCATATTTACGTACGGGATAAGACCATTAAAAAAACAAAAACAACCGATTAAAAACAATGTTAAACACACAGGCTTTTACTCCACTTTAGCAGACAGTGAAAAAAAGGTCATAATTTTAAAATAGAATTATCTGCTCCCTAGGAAGTGTAATCCAAACTTTAAAATGGGAAAATCTTTTGCACATTTCTTAAAGCAGGTGCGTAGAGGAGGGATGAGCTGATCTAAAGTTACAAGAAGACTCCCACATACTGTCTAAACTTGCAAGATTACATTTATTGGCAAGTTAAGGAGCTAGACCAGCAGGCAAACAGTTATTAAAACAAAAGAGGTCATCTTAAAGAGGGAGTGGCAGCCCGCAATTAATCCTAGTAATCATCACATGAAAACAAAAAAAACAAAACTTCAGCTGCCTAACAGAGAATAAAACCTACCATGTAGAAAAGCAAAAGACCATAGACTGTGAATACACAAATTCACATCAAGTGGACTCAAAGAATCCCAAAGGCTAAAAATCAACAACAAGAAACATCATAGATAGCCTATAGGTTGGCAAACAAAAATAAATTTTTCCAATTTAGTGCAAAAAGTCAAAAATTCAAATAGATCCCTATGAGTCACTCAAGAAAACAGTCAGGAAATGCATGACTATGCAAAAGCTAACTTTAAAAGAAAATTTTTAAAAAATCTGCTATTTTTTTTTATGAACAAACAGTTTTATCTTCCACTAACACATTTTCATTATTTGCCACAAAGCAAGATCAGAAAAAGTCAGCAGCAGCAGATGCATGCCAGGAATAATTCTTCCTGTACAGATGACCTGATTTTCTTTTAGATACAAAAACAACAAAGGATCCAGTTATCTAATCCACCTGAGGTGAGCTGCACAGCTAATTTAAACCACAGAGAGGCGCCCTTGGATTACTTGTTGCCCTTTTTATTATTCCACTGTTGGCATCTGTGGCAGGTTCAAGGTAAGGTGCATGTTGAGGAATTCTCCACAGGATCCACAGCACCCTGAATAACCTTTGAGGGGGTTTGTAGCACATTTAGATTTACTAATTTATTCCTTGTTAAAAATGTCGGTTGAATTCAGAGTTTTCACTACGGTATGAAACATTTTAAGAAAACTGCATACTTTTCCTCACAAGGTACGACATATACTAGACTATACTACTATCAACACTCAGCCCTTCAATACAAACTTTTAGAAGTATGTCACTGTTTCATTTATATGACACCATGAAAAACAACAACAACAACAACAACAACAAAAGTTGCTTTAAAAATAATTAAAACTAACCTGAAATTGAAAAATAAAAGTCAGAACAAAATAGAAATAAAAACTTGTGAAAAATCCAAAACTATTATAACCTCGTCTTGGACATCTAATTTTTGATTAGTAAAGAATTATATTTTCAAAAATGTCATACAATTTTTTTTCCAGTATGTCTTCAAGTTGTTGATTAAACCTTCTGCGAGGGAAGTTGTGGCATTAAGTAAAAAGCGACATAAACACTACAAAACTCATTTTGATGAAGTTCCTCTCAGAGCAAAATAAAAGGCTACTGATGCATTATTGTAACTGAAAGTCGGGTCAAACGTAAAGCTTCTGATAAAAAGCAGGCATTTCAGTAACAGTTGCGTGAATGAACATATACATACTCACACCTACAGAGAGCTACAGATACAGCTGTGGGATGTTAACTAAATCATGTCTCCAGTAATGGATTA
>LNZR01000051.1 GCA_002007365.1 Epulopiscium sp. Nele67-Bin005
AGATAGATATTGCAAAGGAGTTAACATATGAAATTACGAAACAGAAAATTATTAGTATCATTATTAGCAATTTCAATGTCACTAAACATTGTTGGTTGTAGTACTGCTAATAATAGAGATATGAACAATAGAGCAGATGTTGTTTTTGCTCAGCAAATGCCAGAGATAATATTTGATAGTTATCAATTAAGGGATAATTTAAATACTACAGTTGAGATTGTTTTATATACAGGAGAGCAAAGTTCTACAAACCATAGTCATACCCCTAAAGAAGGATACCAATATTTAATTTTGGACACGGCTCTCACTATTCCAAATGGATATACATTTGATAGGAATGAGATTAAGCTGATGGGAGAAGGTGGTGCTTTTTACCAATTAGAGCCAAATTTTTTAGATGTTCATAACTATAAACCTTTAACTAACAATACTTTAACAGGGGGACTTGCAAAAGGGGATATAGTATTTGAAGTACCACTAGATATTGATATTAATTATTTGAAGGTAGCATATTTAGATGTAGAAGTTCCTTTAAATTCTATTGAGCAACTGGAAGTAGGGGCAAATTCTATAGTTAAAGATACAAATATTCCTATAACTTCAGGAGCTTTTTCTGTAGATATCGAAAAAATAGAAGAAAATTTGCGAGATATTGCAGAGCGTGGAGCGTATACGTTAAATAATCCTTATATTATTCAAGACCCATACGAAAAAGCACCACTTACAGCATTAGCAATTTTTGATACAATTGAAAATGCAGAGATTACAATTAAAATAGCAGGCAAAAATGAATATGGAAATGTTGAATATACTATTCCAAATAGTACTCAAACTCACTTAGTTCCAATAGTAGGGCTTTATGCAGGGCAAACAAATGAAGTTATAATTGAGGCAAATAGTAACGGAAATATTGAGCGTCAAGTAATTCAAATTTCTACTCCAGATTTGCCAAATGATATTTATGATATGGAATTAGAGGCGTTAAATATTAGCCCAGCAGACGCACATTTTACTCGTTTGAGTGCCGTAAATGGATATAATACTATAATTGATATGAATGGAGATATTAGATGGTATTATAAAGATAGAACTAATCATTCATATTCACACCTTGAAAATGGCAATATGTTAGTTAATAAAAATAGTCATGAACATAATTATCTAAATGCTTTAATTAATCAAACTTCTACTTTATGTGAGATTGATGTACTAGGAAAAGTATATAATACCTATAATTTAAATGATCTGATGCATCATGATTTTATAAGCATTAATAGTCATGAGGTAATGTATACAGGACATAATACAACAGGGATAGGTTTAGAAGATACTATTTATAGAATAGATTTAGAAAAAGGAGAAGTTATAGAGGTTATTGACTATAACAATATTTTAGATAGATATAGAAAAATAGTAATAGATACTCATGCAAGCGAGGATTGGTTGCATATGAATGCTATAGCTTATAATGATGATGAAGATAGTATTTTAATCTCAGCAAAAAAACAAGGAGTATTTAAAATTGACAACAATAGAGAGTTAACATGGATATTAGCACCACATGAGCCTCCCCATCATAATCACCCATAACACTAAAATGAGACGCATGACAGTAAATAGCAGTCAAGCCTTACAAAGACTATTTGGCATGGGAATGATTTTGTTGCCGGCAAACACTTCAGATGCCAATAAATCAGACAGATTTTTGATATATTAAGCTGCTTCTTTATTGTCATGCCTCGGTGCAGTCAAATAAAGAGATATATTTACTGTACATAGAGGGGAGGAAAGAGAGAGGAGGAGAGGGAGGGAGAGATGCTGTTCCAGGAGTCGGGTTGCAAATGGTGAGTGATTTGTTTTTTCAATCAAAAAGGCGAATTTGATTTAGGAGCTAGAAGTGAACAAAGCACCTTTTTGCCATGCATAGCCAAAAAAAAAAAAAAGCAAAACAAAGGAATAAACATGCATAACAAATTTCAGCCTTGTTCTTTGTAATGTATTTCAGCCCTGCCTACATTCTCATGCACAATGCAAAGCCCTAACAGCTTTATTTATCATACGGATGGTCAATTTAGTCTAGGTCTCCTGCTGCCTTAATGTTGTCTCCTAAAACATGTCAGCATTATTAAACATGCTGAACACGGAGCAGCCATATGTGCACAGTGTGACACGCGTAGCGAGGGTCTGCACGTAGAGCACGCCGGTGCTAGCATCTGCATGGAGGAACGCGACGGAAACACCCCGCTGATGCAGGGGGCTCTGAGGGGTCAGCTAGACTTAATTGCACTGAGGGAACATGTGTGTTAGTCCAAGCTGGTGGAGCAGCTCTGCGAGGGGGCCGGCCATCTGCCACCCTGTACCTCTACAGCCTGAGGACCAATTTGAGTTTAGTAAAGGAAGAGACAACGCTGTCAAAGGACAGTATGTCAGCACATGGCTGATCCTCAGAGGCTGCAGTGCTCATGCAGGCAACAGGGAATATTACTCTCTGGATTCAAGACGCTCTTTATTATAGATGAACTTCATGCCAGAAATTATCTAAATTCTAATTCTAAATTCAGATGTGCATATTGTTTGTAAACTGTAGCCTAATGCTGAGGAAGTCTCATAATGTAGATTTTATTTATTATTGCTTATAAAATGGAAGTAGTCTTTGGCTCCCTGGTTTGACTGGAGTGATTGTGTGTCTGCACTTGAGCTGAGAGTCTGAACGCTTCTGCTGTTTTTCCTCTGGGTCATAGTGTGTTATCTTTCATTCATTTAAACAAAATTTATCAATATCTCTCGTTCTGAATAAAGCTACTCGCTGGAGTTTTTTTCATGCAAACTCTTTTTTTTTTTTTTTAAATCTTGGTTGTGCTGCATTATTGCCACAACTGTCAATTAGCAGCCTAGTGTAATTGGCAGCATAATAAATAAATAAATAAATACATATATATAACAGTGGTTTTGTGCTTGTGCGAGCAGTTAAAAAAATGTAGAATTTGCTCACCAAGGAGCTGCTTGAGAG
>LNZR01000052.1 GCA_002007365.1 Epulopiscium sp. Nele67-Bin005
CTTTGGGAGTATTTATTTTATGGTTTTGCTGGTTTGGATTTAATGGTGGTTCAACACTCTCAGCTACTGGAGATGAAGCTTTATTATCAATGGCAAGTATTTTTGTAACAACAAATATTGTTGCTGCAACGGCTGCTACTGCTACTATGTTAATTACTTGGTGGCGCTACAAAAAACCAGATGTTTCAATGACTCTAAATGGTGCATTAGGAGGACTTGTAGCAATTACTGCTGGGTGTGATGTCGTATCTCCATTGGGTGCATTTTGGATTGGTTTAATTGCAAGTTTAGTAGTAATTTTTGGTATTGAATTTATTGATCAAAAATTAAAAATTGATGACCCTGTAGGAGCTGTTGGAGTTCACGGTTTATGTGGAGCTACGGGTACACTTTTAGTTGGTGTTTTTTGCACTACTGATGGTCTTTTGTATGGTGGTGGCGCTGGTCTTATAATCACTCAACTTATTGGCGTTGTGGCAGTTGCCATTTGGGTTGGAGTGACAATGAGTATTGTATTTAATGCAATTAATAAATTTATTGGTCTTCGTGTTTCTCATGAAGAAGAAATTTTGGGGCTTGACATGGAAGAACACGGTTTAGTAACTAGTTATGCCGACTTTATGCCAGCTCAAACTGAAATTATTGCTCCTAACCATATCGTTACACCAATTGATACTATGCTTTCTTATAATGAAGACGGTTCTAGTAAAGCAATTACAAAATTATCTATTTTAATTAGCCCAAGCCAATTTGACGAATTTAAAGCGCACATGAACCAAATTGGGGTTACAGCTATGACAGTTACTCAAGTTTTAGGCTGTGGAATGCAAAAAGCTCCCTCTGAATATTATCGTGGTATCCAAGTTAAAGCTAATTTATTACCAAAAGTTAAAGTGGAAATTGTAGTTTGTCAAGTACCTGTGCAACAAGTTATTGATACTGCAGTTCAATATTTACAAAGTACCAACGATAATAGTGGTAAAATATTTATTTATCCAGTTAGCAACGTTGTTAAAGTTAAGACTGGCGAAGAAGGTTGTGCAGCACTTCAAGACGTTGATTAATAAGAGTTTAGCCAAAGTAAAACTTTTTTAAACACATTTTCCAAAAAAAATTTATTTAGCATAGATTTTTAAAAATTGGAAATGATAAGTATATGAGTTTTACGGAGGTGAAGATTATGGCGAACAATAATTTTTTAAAGGGAATTGTGGTAGGAAGTACAATTGCTGGAGTAACTTATTTACTTTCTGGCGAGAACGAAAAGAAAAATGTATTTAAGAAAAATAGACAATGGGCAACGTGTCCAACCCCAGACCGTTTTGAAGATTGGACTTAATTAAACTGTTATAAGAAGGAGTTTCTTCCTTTTTATAACAGTTTTTTGTTATAGGACGAAAAAATTTTTTATATAATTTTTAAAAAAGGTGTTTAAACTCTAAAAAGTTTGGCAAGAATTATGAAAGAAGGTTGAGAAGATGGAGTTTCTTAGATTGGTGGGCAAAAGTAATCCGTTACCAAAAACTTATAGTCCAGATTTTTTAATTCAAAATCCTATAACAAAAATTTGGTTGGTTGATGAGGTTGATACACAATTTTATAAAATGAATATGGCTTTGCAAAAAGAAGGTTTGTCAGGTCTACATTTGGTAAGTGGCTATCGTTCGTATGGTCATCAACAAACTTTGTATACCAAAAAATTAAAAAGATTATACGTCCTAACTGGAATGTATGATGCGCATGAAATAATAAAAATTATGCCTGCTGGTTGTAGTGAACATCAACTTGGGCTTGCAATAGATGTCACAACAGTTATACTTAAAACTGCCGATGACCCTTACAAAAATTTTCAAAAAACTTTCCATTTTGAATGGTTAATGCAAAGAAGTATAGACTTTGGATTTATATTGAGGTATCCTATTGATAAAGAGCATATTACGCTTCGTGAACATAAATCGTATCATTTTCGATATGTTGGAGTTAACCATGCTAAAAAAATGTATAAATTTAATTTATGCCTAGAGGAGTATTTATTGCACCACAATGCAATGCGATGCTACTAAAAAATTTAAACAACAAGGAGTAAAGTATGAAAAAATACGGAGTAAATGAAATTAGAGAAATGTATTTGTCATTTTTCCAATCAAAGGAACATCTTAGAGCAAAAAGTTTTTCACTTGTGCCTCAAGGAGATAAAAGTTTATTACTAATTAATGCAGGTATGGCACCTCTTAAAGCCTACTTTACAGGTCAAGAAATCCCACCATCAAAACGTATGACAACTTGTCAAAAGTGCATTCGTACTGGAGATATTGAAAACGTTGGGAAAACTGCACGTCATGGAACATTTTTTGAGATGCTTGGAAACTTCTCTTTTGGAGATTATTTTAAGGAAGAAGCTATTGAATGGGCATGGGAATTTGTTACTAAAGTTTTAGAAATTCCATCTGAAAAACTTTATATTTCTGTATATGAAGAAGATGAGGAAACAGCTCAAATTTGGCAAAATAAAATGGGTATCCCAAAAGATAAAATCGTTTATATGGGTAAAGAAGATAATTTCTGGGAAGTTGGAACAGTTGGCCCTTGTGGACCTTGTACAGAAATTTATTATGACCGTGGCGAAAAATATGGTTGTGGTTCTTCTGATTGTAAAGTTGGTTGTGATTGTGACCGTTATTTAGAGTTTTGGAATTTGGTATTTACTCAATTTGACAAAAATGAAGATGGCTCATACACTCCACTTCCAAACCCTAACATTGATACGGGTATGGGGCTTGAGAGAATTGCTGCTATGATGCAAGATGTGAATTCAATTTTTGATGTTGATACAATAAAAGCAATCCGTGACCACGTATGTGAAATTTCGGGAGTAGAATATGGAAAAGATCCTAAAAAAGATATTTCAATCCGTGTAATTACAGACCATATTCGTTCTGTAACTTTTATGGCGGCTGATGGAATTCGCGCTTCTAATGAAGGTCGTGGATACGTTATGCGTAGACTTTTAAGAAGAGCTGTTCGTCATGGAAAATTATTAGGAATTGAGGGGTTATTTTTAGAGCCATTAATTAATACTGTGGTACAAAATTCTAAGCATGAATATACAGAATTAGAAGAAAAATATGATTATATCATTAAATCTTTAACTGTTGAGGAGCAAAACTTCAATCAAACTATTGAACAAGGGTTAACTATTTTGGAAAACTATATTTCTGAAATGGAGAGCAATAATCAAAAAGTGTTAAATAAGGAAGCTTGTTTTAAATTATATGACACTTATGGTTTCCCTATTGATTTAACTATCGAAATTTTGGAGGAAAAAGGTTTTGGTATTGATGAAGAAGGATTTAAGGAAGAGTTAGAAGCTCAAAGAGTGCGTGCTAGAAATGCACAGGCAGAAACTAACTATATGGGAAGCGAAAAAACTGTTTTCCATGACTTAGATGTTGATACTAATTCTACTTTTAAAGGATATGACTCAGAAATTGTTGAGAGTAAAATTTTATATTTAACTACACATGATGAAATTATTGATAGTGCAATAGTTGGAGAGCATATTTTTGTAATTACTGAAGAAACTAGTTTGTACGCTGAAGGTGGGGGTCAAGCTGGAGATAAAGGATTTATTTATACTCCAACAGGGGTATTTGAAGTTTTAAATACTACAAAAGTTGCTGGAAATAAAATTGCACATTATGGTGAAGTTTTAAAGGGTGAAATTTCGGTTAATCAAGAAGCTAGAACATCTCTTGATGTAAATAATCGTCAAAATACTTCTGCAAATCATAGTGCAACTCACCTTCTCCAATCAGCATTAAGAACGGTTGTTGGAAATCATATTGAGCAAGCTGGTTCTAATGTATCTGCTGAACGTTTGAGATTTGACTATACTCACTTTGAAGCACTTACAAAAGAGCAACTTCGAGCTGTTGAGAGAGAAGTTAATGAGCTTATTATTTTTGGATATGATGTTACAATTGCTGATATGACAATTGATGAAGCTCGTAAATTAGGAGCTATGGCGTTATTTGGCGAAAAATACGGGGATACTGTTCGTGTTGTTAATATGTCGAATAAATCAATTGAGCTTTGTGGAGGAACTCACGTTATAAACACATCTCAAATTGGACCATTTAAAATTATTTCTGAAACAGGAGTAGCATCTGGAGTTCGTCGTATTGAGGCTGTTACAGGATTTAAAGCATTAGAATATTATCAACAAGTAGAAGATACTTTAGAAAACGTAGCTTCTGTAATAAAAGCTAAACGTGTTGATGATGTATTAAAAAGAGCTTCTCAAATTGTACAAGAAAATCGACAACTTCAAAAAGATAAAGAGTCACTAAATGCTAAATTCGCAAAATTAGAAGCTGAGCAAGTTTTGAGTAATGTTCAAGAAATCCAAGGAGTCAAAGTTTTAGTATCAGAACTTTCTAATATGGATATGAATATGATTAAAAACCTAGGTGATACTTTAAAAGATAAATTAGAAGAAGGTGTAATTGTACTTGCATCTAATGTTGATAAAAAAGTTAATTTGGTATGTATGGCAACAAAAGAAGCAGTTGATAGAGGAATTAACTGTGGGCAAGTAATTTCTAAAGCCGTAAAAATTGTCGACGGTGGTGGAGGTGGTCGTCCAAATATGGCTCAAGCCGTTGGAAAAGACGCTTCAAAACTACAAGAAGCCCTAAAAATGTCAATAGAAATTATTACCGAGCAATTAAATTAAGAAAAAAGACGAGTTTCTATTGACGTTTTATGTAATCTCAATTATAATTTAGTATAGTGCTTTAAATCTTTTCTCCGTACGAATGCATAAAGCACAACACTGCCATCGGAGGGAGGGAAAAGAAATGTCAGAGGTTACTGTTCGTGAAAATGAATCTTTAGATAGTGCTCTTCGTAGATTTAAAAGAAACTGCGCAAAAGCTGGTATCATGCAAGAAATTCGTAAAAGAGAACATTACGAAAAACCAAGCGTAAAGCGTAAGAAAAAATCTGAAGCTGCACGTAAAAAAAATAGACAATACTAATTGCTATTTTTTTAGATTTAATTTAAAAAAAGTGTGAAGTCATTAATTTGGCTTCACACTTTTTTTGTATCCAAAATTTAAGATAAGTATTTTGGAAATCGAATTTGATAAATTTTCTATTTTGGAGTAAAGAAAGCTTTTTTTATTTCTATTTCAAAAAAGCAAATTTCAAAAATCGTGATGATCTACCTTTTTTGTCCTAATTTAATTAAAAATTTAAAATATTAGTCTTAATTAAATTGCCAAAAATCAAATTATTCAAAATGCGTTGTAATGAGTTTGCTAAATTCAGAATAATAATATTTAGAGGGGGTATGAACTGCCCTCTTTTTATTGTGAAAATTGAATACATGTCCAAATTCAAGCATAAGATATAAATGAAAGGGGAGCTAAAAATGAAGAAAAGAGAAGTGGCGAATAAAACATCATTTATTAAGCAACTCACACAGGCAATTGATGGAGTGGAGGAAACATTTGCCGAATTACCATTAATCACCATTATAGGCGTTGAAACTATAAGTATTGAAAATTTTATAAATATACTTGAGTACACAGATGAGGTAATAAAATTAAAAACAAAGTTGGGCGTTGTGTCTATAATTGGAAAAAATTTAGAGGCTAGAAGTATGAACCAAGAGCAAATAAAAATCAAAGGTATCATAGAAACGGTCAACTTTGAAAAATAGGAGGGAACACTTTGTATTTATCTTTATGGAATTATTTTAAAGGGTATGTTATAGTAGAAATAAGTGGCCATAAAATTGAGAAATTTATTAACGGAGCGCTAAAAGATGGAAACACCTTTTGGGACGTTAAGCAAAATGGGCAAACACTTACTTTTAAAACGACTCCCGACGGTTTTAAACGACTAAAACCAATGGTTGCTCGTTCAAAATGCGAAATACGAATATTAGATAAAAAAGGCTTACCATTTGTTGGTTTTAGGTACAGAAAAAGAAAATTGCTTGCATTAGGAGCATTTATTTTTGTATTTTGGTTTTATACGCTAACGTCATTTATATGGCTTGTTGAAGTGTCTGGTAACCAAAATATTGAAGAAGCTGACATTGTGCAATCTTTAAAAGAAGGGGGTTATACAACAGGTAAATTGAAAAAGGACCTCAATTTACGTGAGGCTGAGCAATATTTAATCAACCACTATCCAGAAATTTTGTGGGCAGGAATTAATTATGAAGGGACAAAACTTGCAATTCAAATAACAGAAGCTGTGACTAAACCTGAATTACATAATCAAACGACACCTACAGATATAGTTGCAAAGCGAGATGGAATTATTACATATATTGCTACTAATACAGGAATACCCAACGTTAAAAAGGGTGATACTGTCAAAAAGGGCGATATATTAGTAAGTGGACAGGTTCATTTAGAAAGTGATGTAAAATCAGATGTAAAATACGTATACTCTCAGGCTGAAATTTCGGCTCAAACGAGTTATGCATTGGAGGCCAAATTACCTATTGAGCAAACAAGCAAACATTATACAGGGGACACAGCTACTTCTTATAGTGTGCGTCTTTTTGATAATAAATTTGACATCTTTAAGGGTAAAACTGATAGTGAAACTTATGATACGCTTCTAACTTTATATCAATTACGCCTAACAGACCTTTTTCCACTACCATTTTATTGGATAAAAGAAGACAAAGTACCTTATACACCGTACACAAACACTGTTGAAATTGAACAAATTCAAGAAACTTTAGAAGGAGAATTACATGATGCTTTACGTGAAAAAATTACTGACGATGGTGTAATATTAAAGAAAGAGCTAAATTTTGAAGAGATTGATGGTTATATAGTAGGAACATTATACGCTTTGGTTGAAGAAGATATCAGCGTTCAAGTTCCAATCCAATTTATGCAACAAGAAGGAGAGATTATAAATGACACCAACACCAATTGAAAAAAGAGTAAACATTCCACCTCAATATATAGCAACTATTTTTGGTAGTTTTGACAAGCATATTTCTACAATTGAAGAGGCTTTACAAGTTACTTTTGTAGTGCGTGGAGAAGATGTGAAAGTTTTGGGGGAAAGCTTAAGAGTAAAACTTGCAACTCAAGTTATAAAACAATTAGTGCAATTTGCACAAAAAGGTGATATAATAGATGAACAATTAGTTAATTATACTATTGAAGCAATCAAAAAAGATAGAGAACAAGATTTGCAACAAGTTAATTCTGATATAGTAACGCTTACGTATCTTGGCAAACCAATTAAGGCCAAAACTACAGGGCAAAAAGAATACGTGGAACTTATTAAAAAAAATATGGTAGTATTTGGGGTGGGCCCTGCTGGAACTGGAAAAACTTACCTAGCAATGGCCATGGCAATCAATGCTTTTCGTAGAAATGAAGTTAACAAAATTATTTTGACAAGACCAGCTATTGAAGCAGGAGAAAAACTTGGATTTTTGCCCGGAGATTTACAAAGCAAGGTAGATCCATATTTGAGACCTCTTTATGATGCACTATTTGAAATTATGGGGCCTGATTTGTTTGACAAAAATATGGAAAAAGGGTTGATTGAAGTTGCTCCTTTGGCATATATGAGAGGACGAACTTTAAATAATGCATTTATCGTTTTAGATGAGGCACAAAATACAACTCCTCAACAGATGAAAATGTTTTTAACTAGACTAGGATTTAACTCAAAAGCTGTAATTACAGGGGATATGACTCAGGTTGATTTACCAAGCGATAAAAAAAGTGGACTAAGTGAAGCAATAAGAGTTTTGGATAATGTAGATGGAATAGCTATCAATTATTTAGGACGTGATGATGTTGTTAGACACCCAATAGTACAAAAAATTGTTGATGCATATGATGATTTTGATGCAAAAGTTAAGCCTCAAAATAAATAAATTTTAGGAGGCCACAAATGAAAAATGAAAGAAAGTGGACACTTATACTGGTGTGTATTGTTTTGATAGTCACTTTTTTATCTATAAGTACAGGGAATTTATTTGGCAAAAGACTAAATATTCAAATAGGTGATATTTCACCTCAAGATTTCTATGCTCCATTTAGAATAGAAAATACCGTGGCTACAGAACGCAAAGAGGATCAAGCTCTTTTAATGCTAGAACCTATTTATATAAAAAATGAAAATATAAAAGAAAATGCACAACAAGAGGCTAAATTGCTCTTTAACTATGCAATTTCTATTAAAGATGTGGTAGATAAAGAGGGAATGGTATGGGATATTCCCCCTTCTATCACAAAACATTTTAATATAAGTTTAACACCAATTGAGCCAGCACAAGTTTTAAGAAGCAAGTCTACAATTACACTACTGCCTATTCATTACGAAACGTTAATGTTAGCTTCTCGTGAACAATTGGTTGAACTTGAAGAACGGGCAATATTTATACTAGAAGAATTTTTTAGTTTGGGCCTACATGAGAGCGATATTTTAACTCTTGATATCCAACAAAAAGTAATTGAGGCAGGAGTAATTGAAGCATATCAGCCTTTTATGCAAGATTTGATTAGAGTACAACTTAGCCCAAATATGCAAATTGATTTTGAGGCTACAAAAACCCTTCAAGACCTTGCACTAAGTACGATTGAGCCAGTTTATGTTGTACAAGGTGAAAAAATTATTGATAGGGGAAGTAAAATTACAGACGAAGTTTATATATTGCTACAAAAAGCAGGGGAAATTGATAATAGTAATGCTGAATATTATTTGCAATATGTAGGAGTTGCAATTTTGATAATAATTTTATTTTCATTTAGTTTGTATTACATTAAAGAAAGTAAAGTTATAGAAAAACTTGCATTTAGTCAACAAAGTTTATTGTTTATTGTGTATATTTTTATGGTAATTGTGGTAAGACTCTTAATAGATTTACCATATATATACATTCCTCTAAATATTGCTCCTATGTTAATTGTGCTACTAATAGAAAAAGATATTGCTATTTGGATACACATAATATTAGTAATGTTATCCACTATAATTCATAATGGGGATTTAAATTTTGTAACATATCACCTAATGTCAGGGATTATTAGTGTACTAATTATAACAAATATGCAAGAAAGAAAACAAATGATAAGATGTGCTTCATTTATTGGAGTCGCTCAAGCAACAGTTCATTTATCGCTTTGTTTATTAATAGGAATGCCACTAAGTGGAGTCGTTATTACAGAAACTTTTCAAGCATTTGGCGTAGGTCTTTTGTGCGTTGTAATAGTAATTGGAAGTTTACCATTTTGGGAGTCAACATTTAAATTTGTTACGCCACTTCAACTTTTAGAGTTGACAAACCCAAATCAACCACTTTTAAAACGACTACTTTTGGAAGCAACAGGGACTTATTATCACAGCTTATTAGTTGCAAATATTGCCGAAGCTGCTGCTGATGAAATTGGTGCAAATCCACTTCTTACAAGGGTTGGTGGATATTATCACGACATAGGAAAATTAACTTGTAGTAATTATTTTAAAGAAAATCAAGTTTTAGACAACCCTCATGACCACCTAGATCCACGTTCTAGTGCTGGAATAATTGTATCTCATGTAACTTCAGGCCTAGAACTTGCCACAGAATATAATTTGCCTCAATGTGTCAAAGATATGATTATTCAGCATCACGGAAAAGGAGTCATGCAATATTTTTATGTAAAAGCTCAAAATATGGAAGGTGAAAATGTTAGATTAGAAGACTTTCAATATCCAGGACCACGACCTCAAACTAAAGAAGCAGCACTTGTAATGCTCGCAGATGTTGTGGAAGCTACTGTGCGTTCAATGCAACATAAATTAGGCCCTGATTTAACAGTTGAAGATGTT
The DNA here is from genome assembly GCA_002007365.1 of Epulopiscium sp. Nele67-Bin005. GTDB lineage: Bacteria > Bacillota > Clostridia > Lachnospirales > Cellulosilyticaceae > Epulopiscium_D. The sequence continues at coordinate 9,865 of LNZR01000052.1, forward strand.
GTAAAAAAGATGATTAAGCAAAAATTAGATGAAGGTGAACTTAGCGAATGTCCACTTTATATTTCAGACATAAATAAAATTACACAAAGTTTTACAAAGATGTTAAATGGTATGTATCATGAAAGAATTGAGTACCCAGAGAAAAATGTAAAATAAAACTTAAAGGAGTAAATTTAAACTTGCTCCTTTAAGATAAATTTAAGAAAGTAGGCTTTAGATGAATTTAGAAATTGAATTTGAGTGTGAATTAGACTCCACTCAAAATTTTTTTAATCAACAAATGCAAGAGAAAATTTTATCAGTAATAGAAGGTGCTTTAGATGAAGAAGATGTACCTTATGAAGTAGAAATTTCACTCACAATTACAAATAAGGAACAAATTCAACAAATTAATTTTGAACAACGAAATATTAATAAATATACAGACGTTTTGTCTTTTCCACAAATCGAGCCTGCACCAAATGGAGGGATAAATTGGGACATACTAGAAACAAACTTCTGTACAAATCATGATACAGGTGCTATTATATTAGGCGACATTGTATTATGTTTTGAGGTCGCTAAAGAGCAAGCACAGGACTTTGGTCACTCTTTAGAAAGAGAAGTATGCTTTTTAGTTGCCCATAGTATGTTTCATCTTTTGGGGTATGACCACATGACCAAAGAAGATGAGGCGAGAATGATTGAAAAACAAGAAAACGTGCTTACCAAACTAAAGATAAGCAGATAGGAGCTAAAATGTATAAATCAGGATTTATTTCAATAATCGGACGTGCAAACGTTGGAAAATCAACACTTATGAACCAATTAGTAGGAGAGAAAATTGCCATAATGTCAAACAAGCCTCAAACTACTAGAAACCGTATTCAGTGTATTTTAACAAGAGATGATTATCAAGCTGTATTCATTGATACGCCTGGAATTCACACACCAAAAAATAAACTTGGAAACTACATGGTAAAGGTAGCCCACACTACATTAAATGAAGTCGATATAATTTTATATTTAGTTGAGCCAGAAGTAAAAATTGGAAAATTAGATAAAGAAATTATAGAACGCCTTAACAACGTAAATTCAAAAGTATTTTTATGCGTAAATAAAATTGATAGCGTTCCAAAGGAGCAAGTGCTTGAAGTTATTAACCTCTACAAAGATAAATTAGAATTTGCAGAAATAATTCCAATTTCAGCTTATGACGGAAATAATATTAGTAGTTTGCTAAATTGTATCGAAAAATATTTACCAGAAGGACCACAATTTTTTCCAGATGATATGATTACAGACCAACCAGAACGCCAGCTAGTTGCTGAACTTGTGAGAGAAAAGTCACTTCATCTATTAAATCAAGAAATTCCTCATGGGATAGCAATAGAAATTGATACGATGACAAAACGACCAGATGGTGATATAGTAGATATTGAGGCTACAATTATTTGCGAACGTGACTCTCACAAACGTATAATTATAGGCAAGCAAGGACAGATGATTAAATCAATTGGAACACACGCAAGAAGAGATATAGAACGCCTATTAGGTTCAAAAATTTATTTAACACTTTGGGTTAAAGTTAAGAAAAATTGGCGTGATAGCGATTTTATGTTGAAAAATTATGGCTATAACAAGCGAGAATTAGATTAAGTTTTACAAAATTTACCTTGGTATTTTTTGTATAGTATAATAATCAAAAATATGTTTATCTTATTATTATCGGAATAATAGAGGAGGTACTAATATGGGACTATGGAAAATATTTGAAACAACAGGTAGTGTTGAACATTATTTAAATTATAGGGCCTCAGAAAGTTTGATCGATACTAAAGAAGTACCTATGCAAAATGATACACAAGATAAGGAAGACGGATTATGTTAATAAAAGGTTTAGTAATAAAGGAATATGTAGTAGGTGAGGGTGATAAATATATCACCCTTTTTACTAAAGAAATAGGCAAAATTCAAGTTTATGCAACTCGCGCAAAACAACACCAAAATGGACTTAGTGCAAGCACTCAACTTTTTGTTTACGGTCAGTTTAATATTAGCAAAACGAAAAATACATACCGTGTTGCAAGTGTTGAAATTATAGAAATGTTTCACTCAATCAGAGAAGATATCTTAACTTTAAGCTACGCAAGTTATATCATGGAATTTCTATTAGAAGTTACTCGAGAAGGCGAAAAATACCATGAACTTTTAAATTTATCGCTCCACACTTTGTGGGCATTATCCAAAAAAATTATATCCCCAAAAATTATTAAGCACATTTTTGAACTTAGGGCCTTGAAATATTTAGGTTTTATGCCCGAGCTTACAAAATGTGTTATTTGTTATGCCGATTTTTGTGAAACAAATGAAAAAATTAGGTTCTCACTGGAAGAAGGAGGTATAATTTGTGGAAAATGCCAAATAACTACCCCCTACTATATAACAAATTCTGTACATTATATGATGCAATATGTGTTAGCGACTCCTCTAAAATCGTTATATTGCTTTGAAATTTCTAATAAAGTAGCAAAAGATTTTATATATATTATTAGGCGATATACCGTTTATTATGTAGAAACCGACTTTAAAACGGCACATTTTATCCAAAAATTAGAAGAAATGTTATAAAACTTATCGAAATATGTTATACTCTTAGATAGACTTTATATAGGACTTATATTTTTTATTTTAAGGGAGTGTTTTATGACAAAGAAAATTATGTTACTAGATGGTTTAAGCCTTGCAAATCGTGCATTTCATGCAATTCCATTACTCAGTAACAAACAAGGAACGTATACAAATGCAGTTTATGGATTTTTAAATATTATGCTAAGTTTGATAGAAAAAGAAAAACCAGATTTTTTAGGAGTAGCATTTGATGTTAGTATGCCAACATTTAGGCACAAAATGTGTACTGATTATAAAGCAACAAGAAAAGGAATGGCTGATGAACTTAGACCACAAATCTCCTTATTAAAGGAAGTTTTAGATGCAATGAATATTTTTAGAATTGAAAAAGAAGGCTTTGAAGCTGATGATTTATTAGGAACTATGGCCAAACACGCCGAAACAGAGGGACTAGAAGTATTAATTGTATCAGGAGATAAAGATTTACTCCAAGTAACTTCCGATAATATTCAACTTCAAATCCCAAAAACTAAACGTGCAGGAACAGAAATTGAGAGCTATTTTGGAGCTGATGTAATTAATGTGTATGGGGTTACACCTATTGAATTTGTTGATGTGAAAGGGCTTATGGGTGATAGTTCTGATAATATTTGTGGCGTACATGGAGTAGGTGAGGTGACTGCCCTAAAGTTAATAAAAGAATATCACTCCATAGAAAATCTCTATGAAAATATTGATAAAATTACACAGAAAAAACTCAAAGAAAATTTGATTAAACACAAAG
>LNZR01000053.1 GCA_002007365.1 Epulopiscium sp. Nele67-Bin005
GTAATTAACGTAGCTGTCACGTGACTCGCTCCCCTCTCCTTCATGGTGTGCATACAGATACCGCTTGATCGGGTCTGTTTAATTGCTGCATGGGGAAGCTGCTGCTACGCTAACCCGCGTTCAGAAACGCTGCTGCTTTGCCTACATGGGCTGTGTCCACGCTGCTTTGCTGACACTACCTTGTCTACACTGCTTCGCCTACACCGGTGTTGTTGACCGGTGCTTTGCCTTTGCTGAACTTTGCTTTAAATCATCTGTGCTGGTGCCCACTGGTGCCTGTTATACTGCTGGCTGTTTCCTCTCCAACCGCTTCTCCTTACCATCTGCATATAGCTGGCTGTGCTCGTGTGGACTTTATAACTGTGGGCTGCATACGGACATAACTAACCGCCGACCTCTTACCCTGGGTTATCTTAATAGTTTGAATGTGTGTACAAGGGGCTCATTTTGTTAATTTGTTTAACCATCCCTTGTGGGTGATTTGACATATTTATGTATCCCTGATTTGCTATTCATCACGCCATCACATGACTGTTTCTTCCTTGCATTATTTCTTTTCTTTTGTTTTGTTATGGATAGTGGGGTTGTGGCAGCTCGTACAACACTGCATTTACTTATATAACTTGCTTAGTTGTGGCTGCCAGCCACCTATACTTACCCCATGTTTGTTATGTTTTGTTCAATTGTGTGACTGGTTTAAGGAAACCCCCTTTAATTGCTTTTGTCCTCTTTCTCCCTTTTCAGAAGCTGAGTGCCTAAGGTGGCGGTACTGGTGTCCCTGGGTGGTGGTATCTCCCTCCTGTGTGATGTGCTGTGCACCCCTGGTCTTGAGTGTGTTCACCACCGCGTATGAGAGTGCATGAGTGCTCACGTGTGTCTGGGGTGACCTTCCCTGAGATCCTCATCTACCCTAGTTGACCAGTTGCCCCACTGGTAAGCCTCAGCTCTGATTAGACCCCAATTTCCCCTTTTACTAAGTGTGTGTGAATGAGATGTGGAACATTTTAAATATTTTTGTAATAAAGAATCAATATCTTCTATTAAATGGAACCATGTCTCCTGCTCGTTAGTGTAACGAACCTGAGTGTCCTTATCTGTACTGTTATTGATACTTAGAGGTAAATTATATTTCCCTGGGTGAAATTCCCAGGGTGGCGTTGTCTGTTTTTTTTTTTTTGGTGTCTAGAGTAATATATATCCATACATATTGCTACTCTATCATATTCATCTTACCTCCCTCGCTCGCTACACATGTGATAGTGTAATATTCTTGAAACACTTTGTGCGTCTGACCCACCTGTTAGATTTTATACTCTAAATATGCCACAGACTCCTCACAGTGGGCGGGTGCCACAGCCAGCTCTACAATATCTTTCAAGTCTGCAATCACTTCCCAGGCTGGCTCATCTTCATTAATAGTAATAACCTTAACAAACACCAGTTTTCGTGGCTATTGCCACCAATTGTTTTGCGAAATACAAAAGTATGTGGCACCAAATGAGGGCGATTTTTTTGTCACTCCACATGTACTGAAAGTTTTTAATGTGCTTGTTAAGGTCATTAAGAATTAACAACTTTTTGGAAATAAGTCACTTAAAGGAAGGAGAAAGCTCAATGGGGACTACGCCCTCAAAAAGATCATAGACAATCAGGGGGACACCCTGATGTGACGTCTAAGAGTTTTTTTAGTTTCTCTGTGAAAACACAGAAAACACTCTGTGAAGTTTTTTTAACACCAAAAAAGCTAACTCCTTTTGCCTGTGCAGTATTTACATGGAATGATGAAGCTCTTTGTTTCTAAGGGTAAATGCACCCCTTCTATTGGGCTAGGAAGTTCAGTATTAGACCACGTAAGGTAATATGCAAACTTGTTTTATTAAAACCAATAACAACATTCTGCGTTGTCCTTTTGACAGCAATGTGTTAAATGTTGCTCTGGAACCGCGAAAATGTCGAAGTTTTGGGAAGTTGCTCATGATACAACTTGCAGTCGGATCATTATTGTCGATTCATGTTAGCTAAGCAACCAGCTGCTGTGTTGGTTAACGTTAGCACACAAGCCATAGGCAACAATTGCTATATTAGCCATTTAGCTAACTTTTTGGATGTTTTCCAGTTGATTGTGTCCTCATTTTGAGCCAGAGTTTTACAGCATACACACCATGAACCTTTAGTTATGTTCACCTAATTCCTGCACCTATTCTGTGCGCATTGTGTGCAGTGGATTTTTGGTCGTATACGTTTACTTTGATGAAAAATATGGTGTCTGTCTGCATCATGGTGGAGTTTGGCTACATCATGTCAATGCATTTGTCTGTGGCAACATTCCCAACTTTGCTCAGGCGTGTGAATCGGGCTGAAATCTCGATCGTGTTTTCTCTATTTGTGCTTGTTAGTTATTTTTTTCCTGATCTGTTGGGTAGTGACTTGCTGTTCTTCACCTCCCCCACCTACCAACCCCCAGTCTCGGTGGCGGTTAAGAGAAATGGGTGGTATTTTAGAGGGGAGCTCGTGTTTCCTTTTTTAGCCTCCATTTTTTATTTCAACGTAACTGAGTGCGAGTACCATTGTTGAGCCGAATGGAGCAATTACAAGTTTCGACCAAGTTCGAGACCCCGTAGACGCTGATTTTAAACACAATTTCGTTCTTTGTAATTGCAATAATTCGTTGATTGTGCGAAAAAAATTACATTTTCACATGAATTCAGGATTAAAACATGGTCTCAGGATTAGGCTTTGCTTGTTGATTTTATAGAATAGTTGATTATTATTTTAGGTAAAATAAAATATACAGAGAACTGCAAGATAGGGACAACCACACGAGACAAGTGAAGCAGAGAAAATGCTGAGTGATAAGATGGCATTTCCTTTTGATTTTTTTTCCCTCAGCTTGCACTCAAAGGCAGGAAACACAATCCTTCCTTATTGTTGCTCGTTTTGTAGCCCCAGTGTTCTGAGGGATTTAAACACTAGAAAGTGAAAATGACCTGGAATTACCATGTGAAACACAAAACACTGGTCCATTCAAAGGCAGCAGCACATCAGCCATGTCCATTTACAATGATACTAACTTGTGGGTTTTCAGTAGTGCTATTATTTTTGAGGAAAACTTTAGCATATTTCCAATCTTGATACTGATTCCAAACGATACCAGAATTAATAAGTGTTTTGTTATTTAATACTAAATGGTCTGCTATAAATGAAGGAAGATGTTCCTCCTCAACAATAAACTCAACCCCACTTTGAACGATGGCACTTTCCAGAATTGTAGGAGTGCCTTGGTTTGCATAAACACCCAAACCTAAACTACAAACAGCAAGTGCAACAAATGCTGTAATATTTGTTTTTTTCATAATTATAAATCCTCCAAATAAAAATAATTTATCTATAATACAACAATAAACTAAGATATAACTTATGTCAAGAAAATTGGACAGACTATTAAATATTAAAAATGAAAAAGAAGACCCCGATTTAGGAGGTCTTCTTTATTGACTTATTTTAAAAATATTTTATAATCAATATTTGTAGTTCCATCTATGCTTGCATCGTTGCTACGTGCAAAAAATACATAATCAAGAACATAATCACCATTATCAAAAATTTCCATTGATATAAAATCTGACTGACTAGGTTCTATAATTGTTGAGACGATATTAATATCATCACCTAAAAATTCTTTAATACCAGCAGTTATAGGAGCTTGGCCTGTATTTGTAACCCAAAAATGAGCTGTTTCAGCAATACGACTAGTTAGTGGGAAGCTTTCATTATAACGACCAGCATTTCTTAACTCACCATAAATAACAGCGTGGTCACTTTCTGGATTAATACCTTCAGCTGAAGCTACTTGAACGATGGCACTTTCTTGTGCGTACATTGGGCTAACCCCCATAGTAAAAGTTCCTAAAACTAATGCAGCTGCATATAATTTTTTTAGCATTTTGTTCCTCCTTAACAATTGTTATCATTAAGTATGTTTTTGAATAAATATACTATGTAAAATACATGATACATTGTAAATTAAAGCCAGTATTTTCAAATGATACATTTAATTACTTAATGATTAAGATATAATATTTATAATAATAATGAACTTGTAACTCACTATAAAGATAGTATAACAAATTATATTTTTTGTGCCAAAAGTTTGGACAAAAGGTAGAAATGTTTGGATAAAGCGCATTTTTTGATTAAAAATAGGGTTTTTCCCTATAAATTAAAGCTTTTACCATATTTATTTTATTTCTAGCAATAGGCAGAGTTTTATTATTTTTGAGTACAACATAGTGATTATCAACTTTATTTATGTAATTTACATTAACCAAAAGACTTCTATATATACGTACAAATTGAGTAGGTAACTTTTCTTGAATAGAGGTAAGGCTTCCTGTAAAATAATCACTTCCAGTAGTAGTTACTATTGTAATCTTTTTTTTACAGTTTTCAAAGTATATAATATCTTTTAAATCTACCCTCTGAAGGGAATAATCAGAAATATATACAAAGTTTGGAGTTTCAAGGCATATTTTCTTTTGTACCAACTCCAAAATATGCCAGATATCATTTATGGAAAGGTTATATGGCAAAAATTTAAGCGAATTAACATTTAGTAAATCTTCGTAATTTTCTACTGCTCTAGTAATAGTTGGTGGGTCTGGGATAAATACAAGTTGGGTTGAGTAATTTTCGAGGTTATTTCGTATAGTTAGCCCCGTTTTGAGTCCAGAAATTACATTTAAAAAGATTAAATCTAATTTATTTTTTAGTAGATAGTTGAATAATCCTTGTTCAGTTTCAAAGATTTCAATTTCTATATTAACTAAGTTAGTTTTACTATATTCCAAAATGAATGATTCAATTATAGTTGCTTTATTTGATAAAATTCCTATATAAAACATAAAAAATCTCCTTCGTATAAAGTTTGATTTGAGTATACTAAAAGAGCTGAATTAGAAATAGGACAAAAACAGGGTAATTCAAAAAATAAAATTACCCCGTTTTTGTCCTGTTATTAACATATGATAAAATATTATACTAATCTAAAAATATGCAGAAAGGAAGGATTAACATGAAAAAGAAAATTTTAGGCATTTTATTACCTATTTTTATGGTGATAACTATAATTGATAGTACAAATTTTGTGAACTCTAATATAGATAATAATTATATTCGTTCAAATGTTGTAAAAATAGAAAAATAAATTTTATTTTATAAGTTATTTAGTTCAAGTAAGCTTCCGTTAAAAAAATTGTTAATATAAAATAATTTGCTTAAAGAATTAATTTGAGTCATTAAAATTAAGTACTGATTTTTAATATTAGTACTTAATTTTTCTTTGCAAGTTAAATTATTCCAATAATTCCATGAGAAGTTATAAGCCAGCATTATCCAATCTTCAAATTGTCCTTGTTTATTTGTTTCTTGAAAGATTACTTGAATTAGTATATTAGATTTATCAAATTTTTTTGTATTTCCTAAAATACTAATAAAACTTCCTATAAAAAATACATAGGTATTGAAATTTGTAATTTTATTATTAGAAAAATCAAAATAAGTATTTAATGTATTTATCCACATATTCATTAAATCATATTCTTGGGCGTTCTCAAGAGATATAAAGATTAGGCAGATGATATATACTTCCTTCTTAGTAAAATGCAAATGTTCTTGCTCAAATATAGTATCCGTTGGGATAGTAATAGCCAAAATTTTTTCTAGCTCCTTTGCATATTCCAAAGGGGTTAAAGTTGGGTTTATCATTTCTCCAATAGTCAATTCTTTATGCTTAATGTATTGCAAATTTACAGGGATATCTAAATTTAGGTGTCCCTGTACTTGTTGCAACGTTTCATAAGCTTCCTCATATCTTCCATTAGAAGTTAAATATGTTAATTTTGAGAATAATTCAAACATATCCATATTATCAATCTTAATATTATCGCTATATAAATCCCCTGTTAAATTTAAATTTTTCAAAACTTTTTGGGCTTGCTTTGGTTGTAAATTATGATGATTATTTTCCACCCTAGAGATAGAGCGTGGGTCTTTAATACTATTTGTAAGTTCAGCAAGCTTACTTTGGGAATACCCATAAATATTACGTCTATACTTTATAACTTCAGAAATATTGTAATACCCTTGGCTTTTTAAACAGTCTATTTCAATCAAATTATCATTATTTGGATTGATATTATATGTGCTACAAAAATCCACCATAGATTTACGCCACATTTCCAAATTTTTATATTCAGAAGTATTTTTAGAGTTAAGTAAAGTAATTTTAATTTCTAATATACAGTCAAAATTATAAAATTCTTGTTGACATCTCATAATTTCAATAGCTTTATCGCACATTTCTAACAAAAATTTATTCTCATAATTTTTTATTAGGTAGGTTGATAATGAGCAAATTAATTTGATAAAACATCTACGTTTTGTAGTTACTTCAAGAGAACTTTTTGATAAATAAATTAATAACTCTAGGCTATCTTTAAAATTACGGCAAGCATCATAATATTTTAAAATTAGAAATACTTCAAAACCATCTAATATAAGTGTATTGATATTAACAATTTCAAAATTTGGTACAGTTTGTAAAATTATTTTTTTGTAGCTATTGGGGTGTATAGATATATTTTTCATTTCCAAAAGTTTAAGTTGGATATAATTTGTATATTGAGTATAAATATTTGTATGACTCATTAAATTAGTATATTTAACTAAAAAATTTTTTGCCTCATTCAAATCTCCATCAAAAATGGAGTCACAAATTTGATTTCTAAGCAATTCAAGTTCATATTCCTCATTAGAAACAAAATGTTCAAAGAAGTTTGCTGGCACATCTAACCTAGACAAAATCCTATCCAAAAGAAGCTTGTCTCCATTTAAAATTCCATCTTCAATTTTGCCATATCGACTATTTAAAAGCAATCCTTCACTTAATTTGCGTTTAGAGATACCAAGTTGAGTTCGTTTATAAGATATAAAGTCTATTATAAATGTCATGTATTCCCCCTAGAAAATGTATTTATAATTATTATACAGTAATGAAGATTTCAGTTCAATACAGTTGGCTATGCTAACAATTTGAGATAAACAATTTGCTCATAACTTTTAAAGCAAATAAAAAGGTAATATTTAACAATATAATAAAAAGCAACTTTTTATAAAAAAGAATATTAATTGACTTGACATATTTAAAAAAATATACGAAAATAATTGTTATAATGATGTGATAATATAACAAGTTGCACAAGTTATAACAGGGAGGATTATTATGGCGACAATTAAAGATGTAGCAAAAGAAGCAAATGTAGCAATATCAACGGTTTCAAACGTATTAAATAATGTGGATATTGTTAGTGAAAAGACTAGAGAGAAGGTGTTGGAGGCGGCCAAAAAGCTAAATTATGTACCAAATTTGAATGGTAAATTTTTAAAACAAACTAGGTTAAATGTTTTAGGGTTATTTCTAACAAATGTGGAAGGGCCGTTTTATAATCAATTAATAGGAGCAATGCACAGTGAATGTAGGAAATTTGGATATGGCCTTACAGTTTTTTTAAATGATGCAAATAATGTAGAGGAGTCTATACAAGCGATTTTGGGGAAACGAGTTGATGGGGCTATAATTTTGAACGAAACTATAAAAGATAACCATATTGAAATACTATCAAAATTTGATATGCCTATTGTATTTTTGGATAGAAAAATTGAATATCAAAATTTAAAAAGTGTGGTTATAGATAATTTTGGTGGGATAAAACTTGCAATGGAATACTTGATTTCTCAAGGGATTACAAAGTTTGGATATGTGCATGGAGTTAGCAATAATTATGATCAACTTCAAAGATATGCAGGATATAAAGAAATACTTTTATCAAATGGATTTTTGGTTGATGAACGGTTTGAGATACGTGGGGAGTACTATGAAGAAGCGGCTTTTGCGGCAATGAATGAGTATATTAAAGGCAAAAATGAACTACCACAAGCGTTTGTTGCGGCAAATGACCAAATGGCGATTGGTTGTATTGAGGCTCTTCGAGAAAATGGTTTTGATGTTCCAAAAGATGTGTTAATAGTTGGTTTTGATAACATTGAACCTAGCAAATATTATGGATTAACAACGGTTGATATTTGTGCTGAACAAATTGGGGAAGTAGCTGTTAATATTATTGATAATATACTATCAGGAAAAAAGCCTCCAAATACAGAAGTTCCAATTAAGTTAATATGTAGAAGTTCTACAATGTTACAACTAGAAAAATAAGACCATATTACTAAAAACTTATATATTAATTAGTTTAAATTGTAAGAAGTTAACGGTATATAAAGTTTTTAGTAGAATTTATATTGACAATTTTTGAAAATAAAAGTTATAATAGAGCCATAAATAAAAACGTTTTTATCTATAGCTTTATTTTTTTTGTTAATTTATAAAAACGTTTTTAGTAGATTGAAATTTGTGTTATAGGAGGAATTTATGAAGCTTATATTTGCAGATGAATTTGATGTTGACGGTCTTCCAAACCCTGATAATTGGGGGTATGATGTGGGTGGTCATGGTTGGGGTAATGATGAGCTTCAATATTATACAGATTGTGGCAATGCTGTAGTTAGAAATGGTTGCCTTGAGATTGAGGCACGAATTGAGCAAAAGGAAAACAACAAATATACTTCAGCTAGGTTAGTTAGTAGAAATAAACAAGATTGGTTGTATGGCAAAATAGAAGTCCGTGCAAAGTTACCAAAAGGCATAGGAACATGGCCAGCGATATGGCTTTTACCTACCGATTGGGAATATGGAGGGTGGCCAGACTCTGGAGAGATTGATATTATGGAACACGTTGGCTACGATCAAAACACTATTCATGGGTCAGTACATACTTTGGCATATTTTCACAAAATTAATACCCATAAAACGAAAACTTTGTACATCGAAAATGTGAGCGATGAGTTTCATATTTATGCAGTGGATTGGCAACCAAATAAGGTGTCTGTTTCTGTAGATGGCAATGTATATTTTGAGTATTGTCCAACGGATTATGTGCAAAATCCGACTTTTGCAGAGTGGCCATTTGATAAAAAAATGCATCTTATAATAAACATCGCAGTAGGTGGTGGCTGGGGTGGTTTAAAAGGTGTTGATGACGGTATTTTTCCACAAAAAATGTACATTGATTATGTTCGAGTTTATTCTCACGAAGATTAGAAAGGATTTGATATTATGAATTATTGGTTAGAAAATGAAACTTTTTGTATTAAAAATTATGATAAACTTCCTCCATTTTCAAGCTTCCTTCCGGGGCTTGCTGGAATAAAAGGTATTCCGATTTGGGTTTTTTACACAAATAGAGGGCAAGGCATTAATAGTTTTGGGGTGAACAATAAAGATGAGGCAATTATGGAGTTTAACCCTGCAAATACAGCGTATGAGAACACTTCTTTAAAGGGTTTTAGAACTTTTATTAAGAAAGATGGTACGTTTTTTGAGGCTTTTAATAACTATTTAGATGATTGCGAAAGAACTATGTACATCAATGCAAATAGTGTAAAACTTGTAGAAATTGATCACGATAAAAATATTCAAGTAGAAGTTTCTTATTATGTTTTGCCAAATCAAAATATTGGTGCGTTAGTTCGTGAAGTTGTGATTACAAATTTATCGGGTGAAAGTATTGAACTTGACGTGTTAGATGGTATGCCAAAAATTATTTCTTATGGTATCAAAAACAGTGATTTTAAAGCCGTTTCAAACTTACTTAGAAGTTGGAGCTTAGTAAAAAATATCGAAAACGATGTTCCATATTATACTTTGATTGCTGCTAGTGATGACTCTGCCGAAGTTGCAGGCGTTGAGGGTGGGTACTTTTACGCTTCGTTTATTGATGGGCAAAAATCAAAAGTGATTTATGATGTGGATACTGTTTTTGGGCAAGATACATCACTTCAAATGCCTGTAGCATGGATTAAAAATGGAGTTGTATCAAGCCAAGTTTTTGAAAATAAAGTACCTTGTGGATTTAGCTCAGTAATAAAAACTTTAGCTCCAAATGACACAATAAAAATCAATTCAGCTATTGGATTTGCTGGTTCAGAAGAACTTTTAAATAATAACGTTAATAGTTGGGACACAGAATTTTTTGCAGATAAATTAGCTCAAGCAAACGAATTAATTAAAGATTTTACAAACGATGTTGACACAAAAACTTCTAAGCCGATTTTTGATGAATATATTAAACAAACGTACTTGGATAACTTTTTACGTGGTGGATATCCATATGTATTTGGTGAAAGTGGTAAAGTTGTACACTTGTTTAGTAGAAAGCATGGTGACCCAGAGAGAGATTACAATTTCTTTTCTATAGCAGGTGAATTTTATTCTCAAGGAAATGGGAACTTTAGAGATGTTTGCCAAAATCGCAGAAATGATGTATTTTTTAATCCTCAAATTGGTGATTTTAATGTGCAAAATTTCTTTAGTTTAATCCAAACTGATGGATTTAATCCATTAGAAATCCGTCCAAGTACGTTTTCTATTAAGGAGGAATGCAAAGATGAAGTTGCTAGTTTGGTGCAGAAATCATTTGAAAATGGTGAAGTAATTTCTAATTTATTATTAGATAAATTTACACCAGGAGCAATTTCTAATGCGATAGCTAAAAATAATATTTTGGTTTTAGTTGATGAAACTGAATTTATTACTCAAGTTATGGAGATGTCAAATACAAATTTAGAAGCAGGATTTGGAGAAGGATTTTGGAGTGACCATTGGGATTATTTGATGGATTTGGTAGAAAATTATTTGCTTGTATTCCCTGATAAATCTAAAGAATTGTTGTTTGAGAATAAAAAATAAAGATATTATTCTAGTCCAGAAAAAGTTATGCCAAGAAGCACAACATTTGTATTAAACAAAGATAAAGTTAGAAAATATGGGGCATTAACTGTTGATAAAGATAAATTAGCCCAAGAAGGATTTGATACAAAAGGTACAAATTGGCTAAAAGATATTGATGGAAATATCATTGAAACTACTCTATTTACTAAGATGATGGTTCTTGTTGCCAACAAATTTTCACTTCTTGACCCAATGGGAATGGGTATTGAGATGGAAGGTGGAAGACCAGGGTGGAATGATGCTATGAATGGTCTTCCAGGGATTTTTGGAAGTGGAATGTCAGAAACTTTGGAACTTGTGAGATTGATTAAGTTTGTACTAGAGTCGATTGAAAATAGAGAAGAAGCAATAATTTTACCAGCAGAACTTTCAACGTTTGTTCAAGAATTATATTTAGCAACGAAAATTGAAGACGATTACAAGTTTTGGGATAGTATTTCTACTGCACGTGAGCAATACGCAGAGGTTACAAGACTTTCATTATCTGGCAAAGAAACTAGCATAAATATTTTGGGTCTACGTACAATTTTGGAGGCATTTTTAGAAAAATTGAAGGCTGGAATGGATAGAGCTATTGAAATTGGAAACGGAGTTATGCCTACTTTCTTTGCATATGAGGCTACAAAATATGAAATGAGAGTTGATGAAAACGGTGAGCAAATCATTAGTCATTATGGTTTACCAACGGTTGATGTATTGGAATTTAAGCTAAATCCAATTCCTAACTTTTTGGAAGGTCCGGCAAAAGTATTAAAGCAATTGCCAATTGAAGAGGCTCGCAAAATGCACAATGCTGTAAAAGATACAGATATTTATGATCCACAGTTAAAGATGTTTAAAACGTCAGGAACTTTGGAAGATGTCACTCATGAAACGGGTAGAATTCGTGCATTTACAGCTGGTTGGCTTGAGAGAGAAAGTGTATTTTTACATTTGGAATATAAATATTTTTATGGGTTGCTAAGAGCTAACTTATACGAAGAATTTTTTGAGTGTATAAATGATGCATTAATTCCATTTTTAAATCCTCAAGTGTATGGAAGAAGTACCCTTGAAAATTCATCGTTTATAGCATCAAGTGTAAACCCTGACCCAGCAACTCATGGGCGTGGATTTGTGGCAAGGCTTACGGGTGCAGGTGCTGAAATGATGTCGATGTGGATTAAGATGTTTGTTGGAAATGATGGTGGATTTAAGGTTGAGGAAGATAAATTGACGTTTAAATTTGCACCAGTGTTGCCAAATTGGTTGTTTGATGAAGAGGGTGAAGCGTCGTTTACATTGTTAGCAAATACAAAAGTAACGTATATAAATCCTTCTAAAATCAATACTTTTGATGGATTAGGAGCAACTAAAGTTCAATATAGTATTAACGGAAATATAGTTGAGCTTGATGGAAATTGTATTGTTGATGATGCTGAAAATTTACGAAATGGCAATATTGAATGGATTAAAGTAACTTTAGGTTAATTTGAGGGGTATTCCCCTCTTTATAATAGGAGGTAAATAATGGTAAAAGTTGGAGTTCCTTTAAAGGGTTTTGCAGATTTTTCGAGAAAAGTAGCAGCAGATGGAGCAGTATTATTAAAAAATGATAATGAGTTTCTTCCTTTTAAAAAGGGAGAGCAAATAGCAGTTTTTGGAAGATGCCAATTTGAATATTATCGTTCGGGAACTGGCTCAGGTGGTTCTGTAAATACAGAGTATAAAACTGATTTTATTAATAGTTTGATTGAGAGAGATTTTGTTACGATTGATGAGAATTTGAAACAAGTTTATGAAAATTGGTTGGAACAAAATCCGTTTGATAATGGTGGTGGTGGCTGGGCTGCTGAACCGTGGTCACAAGCTGAAATGCCTCTTACTGATGAGATTGAAACTACTGGAAATAAAGCGATTGTAGTAATTGGGCGTACTGCTGGAGAGGATAAAGACAACTTGGCAACAGCAGGAAGCTACTATCTAACAGATGATGAATTGAGTATGATTGAGTTTGCCAAATCTCGTTTTGATAAAGTTGGAATTGTTCTTAATGTTGGAAATATTATTAATATGGCAAATTTTGATGCTGACATGATAATTTACGCTTGGCATGGTGGCATGGAAGGTGGAAATGCTATTGTTGATGTGTTAGTTGGTGATGTAAATCCAAGTGGAAAGCTTCCAAATACGATTGCTGAACATATTGATGATTACCCATCTACAATAAATCATGGTGGTACGGAGCAAAATATTTATCAAGAAGATATTTATATTGGATATAGATATTTTGAAACTTTTGGCAAAAATAAAGTTATGTATCCTTTTGGATTTGGGTTATCATATACAACTTTTGATATAAAAAATATTACTGGTACTCAAACTGAAACTGGCATAAAAGTTTTTTGTGAAGTACAAAATACTGGAACTTATTCAGGAAAAGAAGTTGTTCAAGTTTATGCTCAGTTGCCACAAGCAAACCTTGGGAAACCTGCCAAAACGCTTGTAGGCTTTGTAAAAACTGGTTTACTTGCTCCTAATGAAACTCAAAATATTTGTATCGAAGTTTTAAATTATACTATAGCATCTTATGATGATAGTGGAATTACAGGGTATAAATCGGCGTATGTTCTTGAAGATGGAGAATACATTTTTCATGTTGGAAACAGTATAAGAAATACCGAAATTGCACTAAAGTATTTTATTGCTGAAACTAGAGTTATTGAGCAGTGTCAAGAAGCTATGGCACCAACTCAATCTTTTACACGTATGCGACCATTTGGAAATTGTGTAGCATATGAAAATGTACCAACAAAAACAGTAGATTTGGCTCAAAGAATTGAGGAGAATATTTCTTCACAAATTGAAATTACAGGTGATGTTGGAATAAAATTAGTTGATGTTACTGCTGGCAAAAATACAATTGAAGAATTTGTAGCTCAGTTAACAATTGAGGATTTGCAAACAATTGTTAGAGGTGAAGGAATGAGTCACCCTCAAGTAACACCAGGCACAGCCTCAGCATTTGGAGGGGTTACAAACCATCTTAGAAGCCTTGGTATTCCATTAATGTGTACGGCAGATGGGCCATCTGGGCTACGTATGGAAAGTGGGCTAAAATCAACTCAATTGCCAATTGGAACTTTATTGGCATCAACTTGGGACGCTCCATTAATTGAACAGTTATATGAGATGGAAGGTCAAGAATTAAAAAGTAACTATGTTGATGTATTGTTAGGGCCTGGGTTAAATATTCACAGAAGCCCATTAAATGGTAGAAACTTTGAATATTTCTCTGAAGACCCTCTTCTCACAGGAAAAATGAGTAGTGCAATAGTTAGGGGAATTTCTGCTGGAGGAGCAATTGCCACACTAAAACATTTTGCTTGCAACAGTCAAGAAACTTATAGACATGATATAAATTCGGTAGTTTCTGAGCGTGCTATACGTGAAATTTATTTGAAAGGGTTTGAGATTGCTGTAAAAGAGGGAAATGCAAAAAGTATTATGACAGCATACAACCCTATTAACGGGATTTGGACTGCCTCTAACTATGATTTAAATACTACAATTTTGCGTAATGAGTGGAAGTTTGATGGATTAGTAATGACTGACTGGTGGGCAAGAATGAACGATTGTGTAACTGGTGGTGAAGGCACACGTGAAAATGTGGCAAGTATGGTAAAATCTCAAAATGATGTGTACATGGTTGTTGGAAATTATGGTGCTGAAAACAATGAAAATAACGATAACTTGAGTCGAAATTTAGAGGAAGGCAAGAGTGGGTGTGGTCGCTGCAGTCCTTTTTTATTCTGTTTTCTCAAGATCACGAAATAATGGTTTTATTAACTTGTGATAACAGGATAACTTAATGCATTATCACGAGATAACAGTTATGGAATTTTCGATATCCCATGTTGGGGCAGGATCACCTGTGAGTATCATTCTGTGCCCAGCTGGCTAGCTCTTCAGCCCTGTTACTATGGCAACCGAGGCCGTGCTGTAGATATACCCTTATCGGGCAGGCCTCCTCTGACAGGCTGTCTCCATTCTATTACATTATTCTCTAGCTATAGATTAGCAGGAGGGTATAAATGTTGGGTAGACCTGTCAGAACTGACCTTACATCGCACTCTACCCTGTGTATTTTGATGTCACTTCTCCTTGATCAAGTTTCTTCATAAAGTTTCCTTCAACTTAAGTCATCAGAGTCTCCGAGTCTTGTTTCTGCCTGGAAGTTGAGTTTGTCCAAAATTACACGACACCATTGTTGAACAAAAACTAGATCCTTCATCAAAATTTTTGTTTTTGGTATGGAGATCGTAAACCATCTTACTTTTTTGTGGACATAAGCACTAAATGTCCATTATTTTCACAACAGTCAGCATGACTGCAATCTACCCCATTCTTCTCCATGTGTCTCCAGCGTAGTTAATAAATGTGGTGCATCATTCAGAAATAAAAAGTGGTGCAGGCATGAAATACAGTAGTGTTGATTGTCATTCTGCGGAGTGACTCAAAACCGTTAAACGCATACGTCCTCACCAACTATCCCGCTTATACCATGGTCAACAATTTAAAATGAAAGCATTCACAAAGTTTTGGTGAAAGTTCTGCACTCAAAATCATATTTTAATGTGATTTTTGGTATGTCTATAAAGTTCTAAACAAGCAGTAACGCCATTTCCCGGGCAACACCTGAGGGTTTGACTAAAACCTGGAACAATCATTACAATCCCATACAATCCTTATGCAATGAAACATAGTTCACTCCAGCTAAAAAGGACGGACCATATATATGACTTCGCAATAGGAGATAAACTAGCCGCTCAGCACAGGCTGGCTGCTAGCTAGAGAGCTAACGTTATGCTAGCAAGGTTCAAAGTCAACGGTGTTGCATAGACAACAGTAGGTTAAATATGGGATAATGCCCGAAGAGGTGTCCATTATCAGAAATGAATGGACGATGGTGAGGCGTTGCTTCTGCAGAGTGGACAATGGACACCTCGAAGGGCATTATCCCGCTTATACCATGGTCACTTACGAAAGAAATAAATATTAAATCAATTATTAATACGTTAATGGTTTTTTTTAACGCTAAAATCGTAAGTTTTTCACAAGAAGCAGCTGAGTGGACTATTTAATATCTCTCGTTGTGACGCGTTGCCAAGGTAACCGGCTCTGGCCACAGAACCTGCAGCTCGGTCAGCCGCAGCTGT
>LNZR01000054.1 GCA_002007365.1 Epulopiscium sp. Nele67-Bin005
TCGATCCGACCGCTGTTTACCTTTTTTTTGTTTTCTTTTCTGGGTATTCCGACGGCATCCCACGTATTTGACTTCACAACGCTATGAACTGTGGGTAATTTCCTTACCGTAAGTCAGCATCGGTGCGGACTTACGGTAAGGGGGCAGAAAGGGCTCATTCACGGACTCACAGACTTGATGATCTGACAATGGAACAGCCCTCACACACTCACGGACTTCCCGTGAACGCGCCTCTAAGTCAGTGAGTCTGTGAGGGGTCGGATTGGAACTGGGCCATAGTCTCCCTGACTGAACTTCCGCTAAGCTTCATTATAACACAACAACAGCACAAACCACAGCCTCCAAAATGACCATAAAGATGAATCAACATCTCTGCATGAGTTTACATACTCACAAGTATCTGAGTAATGATCGTATTTTTGTTTTAGGCGTGTTTTAGAGACCTGAATACTGTAATACCTGAAGTACTCAGATAGTAATCACTGTGGCATGTAATCACCTTATCCAGGTCTCCGAACCGTCTCAATAGTGGCTGTGATGGTGAGAAATCAAGACACACCTGCAGGCAGATGATCAGCAAGCTGGGTACTGTTGTGGTCACGTATGCAGGCGTATAAATAAACTGGTTTTCATTCATATCTACAATATGATCAAAACAGGATGCTGATCAAAACTAATAGCTAGGACACTGCTGCACATGTCAAGCTTTTTCTGCCCAAGGCAGCTGGCCCTACATTTTGCTCAATAAAGTTGACGAAAAAGATTTAGATAGCTACAAAGATATTGTTGATGGCTATAGTTTAACGGGGTATAAAGTTTTGTGTATGTCGGCAATTGAAGGCTATAATTTAGACGCTCTAAAAGAATTACTCCAAGATAGAACTTCATTTTTTGCTGGACCTTCAGGCGTTGGAAAATCTACACTTCTTAACGCCATTGAACCAGACCTTAAACTACAAACTGGCGCTGTTAGTACAAAAATTAAACGTGGTAAACATACAACTCGTCACGTTGAACTTTTGCCACTAAAAACGATGTCGGGCTTTGTGCTAGACACCCCTGGATTTACCTCACTACAATTTGAAGAAATCGAACATGATTTATTAAAAGATTATTTTATCGAATTCCACAAATATGAGGGTGAGTGCAAATTTAATGGTTGCAGCCATATTCATGAACCTAAATGCGCCGTTAAAGATGCTGTTGAAAAAGGTAATATTTATTTACCAAGATACAATAATTATGTAACATATTATAATCAATTAAAAGACATAAGGAGATGGTAACAATGATAGGACTCGCACCTTCAATTTTATCTGCTGACTTTGCAAACTTAGAGGCAGATATAAAAAGAGTAGAAAAAGCAGGAGCAACTTATATTCATGTAGATGTGATGGACGGTCACTTTGTCCCAAATATCACACTAGGAGCGCCAATTGCTAAGGCTATTCGTCCACATATCAAAGGGATTATGGACGTTCATCTAATGATACACAACCCAGATGCATTTTTGGAAGATTTTAAAGATGCAGGAACAGATATTTTAACAGTACATTACGAATGTTGTCCTCATATTCACAAAACAATCCAAACGATTAAACAACTTGGCATGAAAGCAGGAGTTTCTCTAAATCCAGGGACACCAGTAAACGTTTTAGATTGCATAATTGAAGACTTAGACATGGTTTTAATTATGTCAGTAAATCCAGGCTTTGGAGGGCAAAAATTTATACCATATTCTATTAATAAAATTGAACAAGTAAAAGAACTTTCAAAAACTCGTAATCCAGAGTTATTAATTCAAGTTGACGGAGGAATTGGCCTAGACAATGTAGCCTCTGTAATTAATGCAGGAGCAAATATTATAGTTGCTGGTTCGGCTTTATTTGGAGCTGATAACTTAGAAGAACGTGCTAGTAATTTCTTAAATATTTTTGACGAATACTCAAAATAATGAAAGTTGCAATTTTAACTAATGGTTCATATGGAAATTATGAGTTCTGTAATGATATTTGTACTAATGATTATATTATTTGTGCTGATAATGGAATTAAACACGCCAAATTATTGGGCATTACTCCAAATATTTTGATTGGGGATTTTGATAGTGCAAATCAAGAAGACTTTAATTATTTTGTACATCAAAAAAATATTGAAGTTGTGAAATTACCTTCTGAAAAAGATGAAACAGATACCGAACTCGCACTACAATATGCAATTGAACATGGAGCTACAAATATTACTATTTATGGGGGGCTAGGTCATCGGTTTGACCACTCCCTAGCTAATGTACACTTGTTATACCAAGCACTCACTGCAAAAGTTGAATGTTGCCTCAAAAATGAATTTAACACTATTTATTTGATAAATAAAGAAATATGTATAAGTGGAAAAATAGGTCAATTGATAAGTTTGTTACCTTTTACCGAAAATGTATTAGGAGTTTATACAAAAGGTCTAGCTTATAGCCTAGAAAACGGACAATTCACCCTAGGAAAACCATACGGAATAAGCAATTATATGACTGAAAATTTAGCACAAATTAAGATAGATAGTGGTTTACTTTTGGTTATGAAAACAAAAGATTAAGTGTGTATATTTTTTATATGCACATTTTTTTTTGTGCCGAATACTATATAAATATATATTTGTAATTAGTGGTGCAAATGTATCTTTATGCCTAAATATGGGACATTTTATGGAGGTGAATGGAATGGTAATTAAAGTTATAACTCCGCCAAAATTCGTAAGTAAAGTATTAGCAAAAGTTTTTAAAGTTAATACTAAAGAGCAACAACAATAAAAAAAAGACCTTGTCCAAAAGTCAAGGTCTTTTTTAATTTTTGTGATTAAACACGTGTTACTAGGTTAGAACGTAAACAACGAGTACAAACGTTCATTCTTTTAGAAGCACCATTATGTGCTACTCTAACTTTTTTCACATTCGCTTTCCACATTTTATTCGATCTTCTATGAGAGTGGCTGACTTTGATACCAAAGTGTACGTCTTTTGAACAAATTTCACATTTTGCCACGATAAACACCTCCTTATAATTTACTGCATTGACATGACAAAACATATTCTAACAGATTAAGGGGTATATTTCAAGTTACAAAATCATATTATTTGAAGAAATTATCAATAAAGTTAAAAAAAGTGGCGAAAAAACCCTATTTTTCATTAGTCTTGACAGTTATACTCGGTTAATATATATTTGATATGTACCAAATATTTGGTAATTTAGCGTTCAAAGCTAAATATCAAAACCCCAAAATCACATAATATGAAAAAATGAGTTGATATCTAAATAGTTGTTTGCATATCCCAATTCCAAATTTCATGATGATCATACTTTTTTGTCATGTTTTTGGTTCAAAATGGCTTAGTAGGATAGTGGGGAACGATAAAAATAATTGATAGACTAAACTTTCAATTAAATATACACTTTATTTTTATAGAATAAGTATGTTATAATGATAGCACTATTTAAAATAAAAAGTAACAATCGCACATAAATTAAGGAGGAGCATAAATGGTTGGAAAATTTTCAAACGAATATGGTACAATTACTATTGATGAAGATGTAATTGCTCAAATTAGTGGTATTACTGCTACTGAATGTTACGGAATTGTAGGAATGGCTGAACGTAGCGTAAAAGATGGGATAGTTAGGCTTTTAAAAAGAGGAAGTTTAACAAAAGGAATTTTAGTTAATGTGAGTGAGGATAAAGTAGATATTCAGTTTCACATTATTGTAGAATATGGTACAAAAATTTCTGCTGTAACAGATAATTTAATGAGTACTGTTCGATATAAGTTAAAAGAAGTTTTGGGGCTTGAAGTTCGCTCTATAAAAGTTTATGTTGAAGGCGTAAGAGTAGATAACTAGGAGGCATACAAAGTGAAAATTGAAACGATAGATGCAAAATTGCTTCAAACAATGATTGTAGCAGGAGCTTCATTGCTAGAAGAAAGAAAAGAATTTATTAATGAACTTAATGTTTTCCCTGTGCCTGATGGTGATACCGGAACAAACATGGCACTTACTATGCTTGCTGCTGCTAAAGAAGTTCAAAATATTGATCCAACTAGTGTTGCTGATATTGGAAAAGCAGCTTCTATGGGTTCATTACGAGGGGCTAGAGGTAATTCAGGGGTAATTTTATCTCAATTAATTAGAGGATTTGCAAAAGGTCTAACGGAAGATACAATTGACACTTTAATTCTTGCAAATGCCTTCCAATCTGGGGTTGATATGGCATACAAAGCCGTTATGAAACCAAAAGAAGGAACTATTTTAACAGTTGCAAGAAAAGTTGCACAAAAAGCTATTCAACTTAGCCTAAAAATTACTGACCTTGAGCAATTTGCAAAAGAAATTATTGAATATGGATATGAAGTTTTAAACCGTACTCCAGATATGCTACCAGTCCTTAAAGAAGCAGGGGTTGTAGATGCTGGTGGTCAAGGGTTAATGACTATTTTAGAAGGTGCTGCAAAAGTTATTACAGGTGAAATTGAAATCGTTATGCCAAAACCAATTGAAATGAATAAAGAAGCATATTCAGCACTAAAAAACTTTAATACAGAAGATATTACTTTTGGATATTGCACAGAATTTATCGTAACAAAACCAAATAAAGATGCCTTTGATGAAACTCCAACTCAAGAATTTTTGGCAACAATTGGAGATAGTTTGGTAGTTGTTGCTGATGAGGAGTTTGTAAAAATCCATGTTCATACTGATGACCCAGGGTTGGCACTTCAACATGGTTTACAATTTGGTTCGTTATCAAATATCAAAATTGAAAATATGAGAGAACAACATACTTCAATTTTTGAAGAAGAAAAACCAGCAATCGTTAACAAAGGACCTCGTAAAAAGGTAGCTTTTGTATCGGTTGTTGCAGGAAGTGGCTTAGTTGAAATTATGGAAAGTTTGGGAGTTGATGAAGTTATAGAGGGTGGTCAAACAATGAACCCTAGCATAGAAGACATTGGCACTGCTATAACAAATGCTCATGCTGAGAATGTAATTGTTCTTCCAAACAATAGCAACATTATTTTGGCAGCTGAACAAGCATCTCAATTGGCACAAGACTGTACAGTTCACGTTTTACCAACCAAAACTGTTCCTCAAGGAGTATCGGCAATAATATCTTATGATGGACACGCTGAAAATGTAGAAGATACACTTGATGCCATGAACGAAGCTATCTCCAACGTTGAAACAGCTCAAATAACAATCGCTGTTAGGGATACTACCATGAACGGTAAAGATATTATAGAAGGCGAATATTTAGGAATTTTAGAAAGTGACATCGTAGCACATCATAAAGATTTAAAAACAACATTTAATCAATTATTACGACAAATGAACCAAGATGCTGAAATTGTAACAATTTACTACGGACAAGATATTGACGATGATACAGCCCAAGAATATTTAGAAGAAACTCAGAAGATTTTTGAAGACGCTGATATCGAATTACATTTTGGAAACCAGCCAGTATATTATTTTATGATTTCTGCTGAGTAATAACAAGGCTAAAGTTGACGCTTTAGCCTTTATTTTTATAATCAAGAGGATAAATATGAACTTAGAACAATCAATCTTAGAAATTAAAGGTATTGGGCAACAAACAGCTAATAAATTTGCAAAATTAGGAATTTCAACTTTGGGACAACTTTTGGAACACTATCCAAGAGAATATGAAGATAGAAGAAAAACTGCTCCTCTAAACAATCTTGCTCCAGAGGAAATAAATAACATAATAGCAATAGTAGCTACTCCCCCTAAGATGACTAACATAAACAATAAAATTATAGTCACATTTAAAGTTACGGATAAATTAAATAGTATATTTATTACATTTTTTGGGCAAGCTTATATAAAGAACCAATTTAAAGTAGGTCAAATGTACAATTTTTATGGCAAAGTTACAGAACAAAGGCAAAAAATTACTATGCAATCACCAGAATTTACTTTAATAACTGACCCAAATAATTTAGAGCAAATTTTAAAAATTGTGCCAATTTATCCAACAACATTTAGATTATCTCAAAAAATAATTCGTCACTCTATTGCACAGGGATTAAATGATAACAATTTAGATTTTATAGATTTAATTCCAAATTCATTAACAAAAAAATATAATTTATTAGGTAAATTTGAAGCTGTGAACAATATTCATTTTCCTAAAACGAACGAAGATTTTTTTAATGCTAGAACAAGATTAATTTTTGAAGAATTATTTATGTTACAACTAAGTTTATATTTACTCAAAGAAGATTTTAAACAACAGAATAAAGGTACACAAAAAGAAATTCCTGAAGAATATGAAAGTTTTATCACTAGTCTGCCGTTTAAACTTACAAATGCCCAAAACATTGTAGTAAATGAAATAATTAACGATATGCAAAGTCCTTTTGCTGGCAATAGATTGGTACAAGGTGATGTAGGCTCAGGAAAAACTATAGTTGCATTTATCGCATTATTTATTGCAGTGAAAAACGGTTTTCAGGGAATGTTGATGGCCCCTACAGAAGTTTTGGCACAACAGCATTTTGAGTTTGCACAAAAAATTTTTGCTCCTTTTAATGTAACAGTAGAACTTTTGACTGGGTCAACTACCAAAAAACAAAAGCAAATTATTCTTGAAAATTTACAAAACGAAACGTTAAAAATAATTATTGGAACTCATGCTTTAATCGAGGATAACGTTGAAATTGCAAACCTTGGCCTAGTTATTACAGATGAGCAACACAGATTTGGTGTAAGACAACGTTTAAAACTTTCCAAAAAGGGCAATAATCCAGATGTATTAGTAATGACAGCTACTCCAATACCTAGAACTTTAGCCCTAATTTTGTATGGAGATATGTCAATTTCAGTTATAGATGAGTTGCCTCCAAATCGTCAGCCAATTAAAACAAATGCTGTAAATACAAGTTATTACCCAAGAATTTATGCTTTTATAAAAAAACATTTAGATGAAGGTCGACAATGTTATATAATTTGCCCTATGGTTGAAGAGAGCGAAAATTTGGAGGAATTAAAAAATGTTATCAATTACACCCAAGAATTACAAGAAAATATATTTAATACCTACCAAATTGCATATCTTCATGGTAAAATGAAAGGGAGAGAAAAAACTAAAATTATGGAAGATTTTGCAAAAGGAAATACCCAAATTTTAGTTTCAACTACAGTAATAGAAGTAGGGGTTAACGTCCCTAATGCGACTATTATATTAATTGAAAATGCTGAAAGGTTTGGTCTTGCACAACTTCATCAACTTAGAGGGCGTGTTGGACGGGGAATTCATCAGTCTTTTTGTATATTAATAAGTAATTCAACAAATAAAACTACAATAGAACGCCTTAAAATTATGGAAAAAAGTAATGATGGTTTTGTTATTGCAAATACAGATTTACAACTAAGAGGTCAGGGAGAATTTTTTGGAACTCGTCAACATGGTATTCCAGAAATGAAAATTGCAAATTTATACACCGACAGTAAAATTCTAAACCAAGTGCAAATAGAAGTAGAACAAATTTTAGAAACTGACCCCAAATTTGAAAAGGCTGAAAATAGAAAGCTTTATAACTATATAATGCAACAACATGATAAACAATCTTTGTACAACGCTTTATAGTTAATAAATCAAAAATTATAATAAAAGTAAAGGAATACACATGAGAGTAATAAGTGGTAAATGCCGTGGTACGAAACTTTTAGCTCCAGAGGGAAATAATACACGCCCAACGACTGACAGAATTAAAGAAACTTTGTTTAATATAATCCAGTTCAAAATTATGGATTGTACATTTTTAGATTTATATAGTGGAAGTGGAGCAATTGGGATTGAAGCCTTAAGCAGGGGTGCTAAAGAGGCTAATTTTGTGGAACATAATGTTGATGCCCAAAAAATAATTGAGGAAAATCTAAAAAAAACTAAATTACAAAATAACGCAAAACTTTATAAATTAGATATCAATAAGGCCCTAAATGAACTCACAAAAAATCAAAAATCATTTGATATAGTGTTTATTGATCCTCCTTATTATGATGAACAATTAGAAAATGTGGTTACTATTTTAATTAAAAACAATATTCTACATCAAGAAAGTTTATTAATAATTGAAAATGCAACCGATGCTCCTGCACTACAAAATGAAAGTTTGGTACTAACAAAATCAAAAAGCTACAAAACTACAACTTTAAATTTTTATGAAAGGATTTAGCTGATGAAAATAGGTATTTATGCTGGAAGTTTTGACCCAATAACAAATGGACATATGGATATTATTGAACGTGCATCTTTACTTGTAGATAAGTTAATAGTTGCCGTGTTATGTAATCCTAGTAAATCTAAAGGAATGTTTTCTATAGAGGAGCGACTACTTTTTTTAGAAGAAAGTACTAAACATCTTAAAAATGTTGAAGTTGAGTTTTTTTCGGGCCTTTTGGTAGAATATGCAGTCAAAAAAAATGCAAACGTTTTAATTAGAGGTCTAAGAATAGTTACAGATTTTGAATACGAAATGCAAATGGCGCAAATTAATAAAAATTTATTGCCAACACTAGAAACAATTTTACTAATAGCAGATGTTCAGCACGCATTTTTAAGTTCTAGTATGATTAGGGAACTTGCCACATTTAAAGGGGATACCTCTGGATTTGTGCCACAATGCGTAACTAAATATATAGAAAATAAACTATAGATTTATTTTTGAGAAAGGATAAAATTATGGAAACTACAAAAGAAATGCGAATTATGGAATTATTAGGTATGATTGAGCAAATTTTAGATGAAGGAAAACCTGCTTTTTTATCTGGAAATAAAATTACTGTTGATAAAGAAGAAATTTTAGATTGCTTGCATGATATACAAAATGAATTACCTTCAGAATTAAAACACGCTATATGGATTGTTGAGGAGAGAAACAAGATATTGGCTGAGGCTCAAGAAGATGCTGAAGTTATAAGGGCTGAAGCCACAGATACAGTAGCTGAAATGATTGATGAACATACAATTAGTACACAGGCTGAACATCAAGCTCAAATTATTATAGAAACTGCTCAACAAAATGCCCGTGATATTCATATTGGAGCTATGGAACATGCCAATGCAAAATTTAAAGACGTTGAACAAAAGCTTAAAGTGACGCTAGATATTATCCATCAGGAAGTTTATGAATTTGAAAATTATGTTTCAGATTTAATTCATAGCCTGCAACAAGAACGAATGCAAGTTAAGGATAGCATTAATAAACAGCAATACATAGATGGATAAATAATATTAGCATCATGAAATAAAACTATACTTGGAAAGGTAAATATATAATGAATAAAAATGATTTAATACAACGCATACGTAAAAATATGCCAAGATTAAGTAAGGGTCAAAAATTAATCGCTAACTATATTTTAAACCACTATGAAAAAGCTGTATATTTAACAGCTGCCAGATTAGGAACAACAGTGGGGGTTAGTGAGTCTACAGTTGTTCGTTTTGCAAATGAACTCGGGTAGTAGTCGTAGTATGACACAAAATATTCAACTGCATTATTAGGAAAAAATTCTTTAAATTCACTATATAGCTGGGCAGCTAAAGTTTTATTGTGAGCTATAATTAATGTTGGTTTTTGCGTATT
>LNZR01000055.1 GCA_002007365.1 Epulopiscium sp. Nele67-Bin005
CAATAAATGTAAACAAAGGTTCATATTTTATAATTCCTGCAGTAACTGTAACTGATAACGCCGATACAAATTTGGTTGCTAATGTAACAATTACATTTAACGGAGCAGATTATAGCACAAATACTATTGATACATCTCAAACAGGGACTTACGTTATAACTTATAATGCTACAGATAGCTCAGGTAATTCTGCTACACCAGTTAGTATTACAGTAAATGTACTTGATAACACGCCTCCAACTATCATTTATTATGGAGATAAATCATTTATTGTAGAACAAGGTGAAACTTTTGTTATGCCAACGGTTACAGCTACAGATGATGTTGATGGAAGCATAACTCCAGAACTAAAAATTCAACTAAACGGAAGCGATACTACAGAAACTACAGTCGATACAAACACTACAGGAACGTACACATTAATTTATACTGCAACTGATACCTCAAATAACGTAAGCACATTAGAAATTACAGTAGTAGTTGTTGGTGATATAACTCCTCCAGAGCTTGAATATACAGGAAGCCCAATTATTTCTATAACTAAAGGTGAAAGTTTTGATATCTCATCAATAGATGTAACAGGAACAGATAATTCTGGTGGTATAGTTACAATCAACCATGTAATTACGAAAAACGGAATGGCTGTTGATGGCAATGTTATTGATACAAATGTTTCAGGAACGTACATCATAACTTATACTGGGACTGATACTTCTGGCAACACAAGTTCACCAGTAGTTGTAATTGTAGTTGTTGAAGATAAGTTA
Organism: Epulopiscium sp. Nele67-Bin005; assembly: GCA_002007365.1. GTDB lineage: Bacteria > Bacillota > Clostridia > Lachnospirales > Cellulosilyticaceae > Epulopiscium_D. The sequence goes on from LNZR01000055.1 coordinate 768, forward strand.
GCACCTGTATTATCATCTGATGTAAGTAGCATTACAATTCAAGCTGGAGAACCATTTACAGCACCTGTAGTTACTGGGGTTGATGATGTAGATTTGGCAGTAAATGTTCAACTAATAATTACAGATAATACCGATACTGTCATTACGAATTTTGACCCAACAATTGAAGGAGTATACACATTTACGTATTTTGCAGTTGATAGCTCAAACAATAGAAGCGAAGATTTATTAATTACTGTCACAATCTTAGCTGATACGACTCCTCCAGAAATTCATTATTCAGGGGCTACTGCTATAGATGTTGCAAAAGGTTCAACTTTTATTAACCCAACAGTAACAGTAACTGATAATGTAGATACAAACTTGGTGGCAACACTAACTATTACAGACAAAGAAGGCAATGTAATTTCTGCTGTTGATACTCAAACTGTAGGAGATTATACACTAACTTATAATGCTACAGATAGCTCAGGTAATTCTGCTACACCAGTTGTAATAATTGTAACTGTAAAAGATAGTTCAGCACCTGTAATTACGTATCATGGAAGCGTTGATATTACTGCCCAGCAATACGAAACTTTTGTTATGCCAACGGTAACTGCTACAGATGATGTTGATGGAAATATAACGCCAGAACTAAAAATTACATTTAATAACGCAGAATTTAACGGAGCAAATATTAACACTTCAGAAATTGGAATTTACACACTAACTTACACAGCTACAGATACAGAAGGAAACTCTAGCGAGCTTGTAATTACAGTGGAAATTGTGGCTGATACAACTCCTCCAGAAATTTTTTGTGAAACATTGTATATAACTTTGCAAAAAGGGCAAGAATTTACTATGCCAGTTGTTACAGCCACTGATAATGATGCAGTTGGAACTGTAACTATTACGCATACAATAACAAGAAATGGTGAACCAGTAGATAATGTTGATAAAGATGTTTCAGGCACATACATTATAACTTACATCGGAACAGACCAATCAAGTAACCAAAGTTTGCCACTAACAGTAGTTGTAGTTGTTACAGACGGAGAAGGCCCATTACTTTCATCAAACGTAGACAGCATTACAATTCAAGCTGGAGAAGCCTTTACGTATCCAGTAATTACAGCAACAGATGACGTTGATAGTGCAGTAAAAGTTGACCTCGAAATTACAAAAGGAGAAACAATAATTACTTCGTTTGACCCAACAGAAATTGGCGAATATAAATTTACTTATTCGGCACAAGACAGCTCAGGAAACGCAAGTAATGTAGTTGTAGTGACGGTTACAATTTTGGCAGATACAACAGCTCCTGTACTTCATTATTCAGGAAATTTAACAATTAATGTTGCTCAAAATTCAACGTTTATTGACCCTGTAGTTACAGCAACTGACAACGTAGACACAACTTTAACTATAGATAAAATTTATAAATTTGGAGACACAGTTACAGATAAAATTGATAGTTCATTAGTAGGAACTCACTCAATAACTTACACAGCTACAGATACAGCAAACAACACAAGTTCAGAGTTAGTTATTACAATTATAGTAGAAGATAAGTCAGCCCCAGTTTTTGACTACACAGGAAACGTATTTTTCACTGTGCAAAAAGGAGAAAGCTTTACACTTCCAACAATTACTGCCACAGATGCAGTTGATGGAAATGTTACGGTTGATAGTGTAGGAACTGTTAATACTTCAGAAGTTGGAACGTATACAGTAACTTATACTGCTACAGATAGCGAAGGAAATTCTTCTACTTTGGTAATTACAGTTACAGTTGAAGCAGATACGACACCACCAATTTTAAATTATTCAGGAGATATGTTTATTTCTCTTGAAAAAGGGCAAGAATTTACTATGCCAGTTGTTACAGGTACTGATAATTCTGGTGATACCGTAGAAATTACACATACAATAACTAGAAATTCTGCAACAGTAACCACGGTTGATACTGCTATAACAGGAACTTATATTTTAACTTATACAGGAAAAGACAGCTCAAATAATTTAAGTTCTCCGTTAGTTATTACAGTACAGGTACAAGATGGAACTGCTCCTACACTTCATTATTCAGGAACTGCAACTATAACTTTACAATCAGGTGAGATTTTTGTATCACCAGTTGTAACAGCTACTGATGATGTAGATTTGGCAGTAAATGTAGATTTAAAAATTACAAAAGACGATAATGAAGTTACTTCGTTTGACCCAACAGAAATTGGGACTTACAAATTTATTTATACAGCAACAGACAGCTCAGGAAATACGAGTAACGAATTAAAAATTACAGTTATCATTCAAGAAGATACGACACCACCAGTAATTACTCACACAGGAGATACTTCAGTTACGATAGTTAGAAATTCATCTTTTGTTATGCCAACAATAACTATTACAGATAACGCAGATACAGATTTAAGCTACGATTTAGAAATCACATTTGAAGATAACAATGGTAACTCAACTAGTGTAGCTTCAGTAGATACAAGCAAAATAGGAATTTATACTTTAACTTATAGCACAAAAGATAATTCAGGAAACGAAACTACTTTAGAAATTAAAGTTACAGTTATTGACAATGTTGCACCAGTGTTTAACTATAATGGATTGTTAGCATTTAATTTGGAAGTTGGAGATAGTTTTGATATTCCACAAATTGAAGCTATTGATGATGTTGATGGAACAATTACAGCTACGTTCGTAATAAATGGTGACTCTTCTATAACATCAATTGATACTTTTAACACAGGAACTTATACTATAGTCTATACTGCTACTGATAGCTCAGAAAATTCATCAAACTTAACAATTTCAGTAGTTATAAATGGAGATAGTACAGCGCCAGTTTTAAATTATGTTGGAGAAACTTCTATTAAAATAGCACAAGACGAAATATTACCAACTTTTGATGTTACAGCTACGGATAATTCTGGAGAAAGTGTAACGCCAGTCTTGGTTGTTAGCAAAAACGGAGAAATAGTAACATTTAATTCGGCTGAAGTTGGAACTTATATTTTTAGTTACACAGCTACAGACAGCTCAGGAAATACGAGTTCTCCATTAATTATTGTAGTTATTGTTGAAGATGAAACTCCTCCAGTTTTAAATTACACAGGAGATAGTAGTTTTACAATTGAAAAAGGTGGAAGCTTTGTAACTCCAGTAGTTACAGCAACTGATAATGTTGATGGAAATGTATTTGTAAATTTAAAAATTACCGACTCAAGCAACACAGAAATTTCATCATTTGATACAAATACAGTTGGAACATTTACATTTATATACTCTGCTACTGATAGTGCTGGAAATACTAGCAATGAATTCACAATTACCGTAGAAGTTGTGGCAAATACAGCACCAGTAATTTCTTATACAGGAGCAACAACTTATACTATTAACCAAAATTCAACTTTTATTGCACCAACAGTAATTGCAAATGATACTACAGACGGAGTAATTGTTGCGCAAATGACTATCGAATTTGAAGGGGCAGAAGTTAGTGAAATTGATACAACTAAAGTAGGAACTTACACATTAACTTATGTTGCAACAGATAGCGATGGTCTAACAGATACGTTAGTAATTTCAGTAACTGTAGAAGATAATACAGCACCAGTTTTAGACTACACAGGAAACGTATTTTTTACAGTGGAGACAGGTTCAACTTTTGTAGCTCCAACAATTACTGCAACTGATAATGTTGATGAAAATGTTACGGTTAATGTTGTTGGAACAGTTGATACAAATACGGTTGGAACTTATACTTTGGTTTATACAGCTACAGACAGTGCCAGCAATTCAACAAGTTTAACAATTACAGTAGAAGTTGTGGCAGATACAACAGCACCAGTATTTAACTACACAGGAAATAAAGCAGTAGAATTAAACCAAGGTGAAAATTTTGAGATGCCAATAATTACTGCAACTGATAATGTTGATGGTGATTTAGGCTCTATAACTCCAGAAATTAGAAGAAACGGAACTGTTGTATCTTCAGTTGATACAGATATTGCAGGAACTTATATTTTAATTTATACAGCTACAGATAGTGCTGGCAATGAAAGTACCTTAGTAATTACTGTAACTGTTATAGAAAATGAAACAGTGGAAATTGCTGACCCTGCTTTACTTAGTGCTTTAGGTAACTATGGCATTGAAGCAGATGGAAACAGTGTTTCTATTGAGCAACTTAGAAATTTAACTGGAACTTTAGACCTTAGTAACTCAGGAATTACTGATATTTCTGGTTTACAATATGCAACAGGAGTAAGCCACATTAATTTAAGTGACAATAATATTAGCGACATCAGCGTGTTAAGTACGGTTAGCATATCAAATGCTAGAACAACAACTTATATGCAAGTTCAAACGCTTGACCTAAGAAATAATCCTAACTTAACAACTTTAGATGGTGTGGAAAACTTATTTGGTTTAACAGAAATTTATTTAACAGGAAATACAAATTTGCAACAGTTCAATTCACTAGAAAATTTAACTAACTTAGAAATTATTGAAGTAGATTTAACTTTAGTTAATGGAGATGGTAATTTAGTTGAGATAATTCAATCGTTAACAGAAAATTCATTTGTAGATTTAGAGCTAGTTATTAATACACAAAATTTATCTACATCTCAAAAGTTAGCCTTGGAAGAAACTTTACCAAACGTTACTATTACACAAACTTTAACTACAGTGTTACCAACTCATGATAATGACCTAAAAGCAAGCACAAAAGTTGAAGTTGATACTACAGAAATAATTACTGTTGTAAATCAAACTGAAGAAACTCCTCTTATAAAGGAAGAAACTGCTCCTTATACAATTTTAAGTACAATGATGTTTGATGAAAACTTGGCAGATTATATGGATAATATCACTATAATTATGCTAATGCCAGTTGAAAACCCAGATTTTACAGACATGACAGAAACTCACTGGGCAAATGAGGCAATTACTCAAGCAGCACAACTTGGATTAGTTTTAGGAATGCCAGATGGTTCGTTTAATCCATCACAAACGCTACAAGTTGCAGATACATTTACGTTTTTAGACAGATTACTATTATTAAATGGCATTACAGAAGTAAATTTATCTCGCCAAACAGTAGAAAATTATATTACAGACAACGAACATTGGGCCTTTTCTTCAATGGCTTCTATAGGAGCTAAACTTTCTGAAAGTACCCTAGAAGCAGTTATGAATTTAGAAAATGGAGATATTACTCGTGAAATTTTGGCTCAAATTTTATTTGAAATCACAAATGGAAAACTTGAAAAATCTGAACCAGCTAAAGATTTTGTAGATATTTTAGCATATCAAGAAGCAATTGATTACTGCGTACAAACTGGACTATTAAATGGAACTAGCGAAAACGAAATGTCACCAGAAAAAATTGTAACTCGTGCTGAGATGGCTACTATTTTAGTAAGATTACACGAAAAATTAAACTAACAAAAAACAACCCTCTACTTTTACATAGGGGGTTGTTTTTTAAATTTTTCTAACTTTGAAATAAAGTTTAATCCTACATCTTTGATAAAAACTACAAACCAAACTCCAAAAACGCCAACTCCAAACCATGGATTTACGTACGCTAGACCTGTTCCAACTCCAAATAATACTGCCCACTTTAGCAACAAAATTCGTAAATAATCAAATACTTGCTCCTTGTCATACAAATCTTTTTCCGATTGTGGAAGAGTGTTCCAACCACCAATCAAAAAACCACACTTCTCTTTAAATATCCCAACTATCATACTCATAACTCCAAATAAAATACACATTGCTCTACAAGCTTCAAACATCTAACCACTCCTTTTAAAATTTAGTATACCCTATTTCTATCAAATTTTACAATAAAAACAGAATATTTATGTATAAGTAATACATTTAAAATCAATTGTTTGAGATTAAAAGTATTCAAGTTGTAATTAATATTTAACATAAATTGCCGTCTTTATTTTAGAATATTAGAGTTATGTTAAGGAATATTAGAGTTATGTTAAGAGCATATTAAGAATGGGGGATATATCATTGAAAAAAACATCTTTTTTATTTCTACACTTAATCAAGTTTTAACATGAGCTTTACCAAAATATGATAGATGGCAATAAGTAATTTAATATATACTGTAATTAATAAAACGCAGAAAATATAAGGAGGCAACTATGTCAGCAATTAAATTAGAAAAACTAACAAAGGCTTATCAAAATAGCCCACCAGTAATCAAAGATTTGGATTTAGAAATCGAAGAAGGAAGTTTTACAGTTTTACTTGGAGCTTCTGGGTGTGGAAAATCAACTATTTTAAGAATGGTAGCAGGCCTAGAAGAAAAAACAAGTGGTAAAATTTTCATCGGTGATAAAGATATGGAGAATGTAGCTCCTGGAGATAGACACATTTCAATGGTATTCCAAAACTACGCTCTTTATCCAACTATGACTGTTCAAGATAATATTGAATTTGGTCTAAAAAATATGAAAATTCCACCAGAAGAGAGAAAAAGACGTATTACAGAAGTAGCTAAAACTGTTGGATTATCAGAGTTTTTAACTCGTAAACCACAAAATCTATCTGGGGGTCAACGTCAAAGGGTGGCTCTTGCTCGTGCAATTGCAAAAGAACCTGAATTATTCCTAATGGACGAACCACTTTCAAACTTAGATGCAAAATTAAGAACTCAAATTAGAACAGACTTAATCGAGCTTTACCGTAAATTAAATACTACTTTTGTATATGTAACGCATGACCAAATCGAAGCATTATCAATGGGTACAGTAATTATTTTATTAAAAGGTGGAGTAGTTCAGCACATGGGTTCTCCAACTGAAATTTATGAAAAACCAGCAAATATTTATACTGCAAAATTTATTGGGTCACCTCCAATGAACGTTATTGAGGCGCACCATGTAGGTTCTCAATTAAATGCAAGTAATGAGGTAAAATTTGTTGGATTTAGACCAGAGAAAATTTATTTATCAAGAGATAATTTCAAAACAGGAGATTTAACTTTTGATGGAGAAATTTTGGCAAGAGAGCTTCTTGGAGATCAAATTTTATATAAAGTTAAAGTTAATGATGAGGACATTTTAAATATTAAAACGTTTAATGAAGATGCTCTTGATTATGGACATATTCAGTTTTTCGTACCACGCAAAGATATTAATTTCTTTGATGTAAATGAAAATCGTATTGAACACGCTTAAAGGAGGATTATAATGCCACAACTCGATCAAATAGAGGCCATGCCAGAACCTATGGCAGAACCTCTTAATATCCCAAAAGCCAAGTCAAAAATTAAAGATAAAATGTTGCCATATTTGATGATAACACCAGCAATGATTATAATGGCCGTTTTCGTAATTTATCCGATTTTCTACATGATTTATTTAAGTTTCTTTGACTGGAACATGATGAGTGAGATGAAGTATGTTGGTACGAGAAATTACCAACGTCTTATTGAAGATGCTGACTTCCGTCAAGTAATTGGAAACACATTTAAATATGTAGGTTGGACAGTTGCATTATCTGTATTTTTCGGGCTTTTATCAGCACTATATTTAAAAGCAAATACAAAAATTAATACATTTTTACAAGGGGCAATGTTTATTCCTCACGTAGTATCATTAGTATCAATTTCATTTATTTGGATGTGGCTAATGGAAGGGCAATATGGACTTCTTAACTATTTATTAAGCGTTGTTGGAATTGACCCAATTCGTTGGTTAGAAGACCCCCAAATTGCACTAAACTCAATAATTATCATTTCGGTATGGAAAAGCATCGGATATAACACAATAATAATTATTTCGGCACTCCATGCAGTACCAGAGTATTTATATCAAGCAGCAAGCTTAGATAAAGCATCAAAAATCACAACATTCTTTAAAATTACATTACCAATGATTTCACCATCATTATTTTTCTTAGTATTAATGAACTTAATTTCAGCGTTTAAAGTATTTGAGCCAATCAACATCATTACAAAAGGTGGACCTATGAACTCAACAAATACTTTAGTACACATGATTTATGAAGAAGGTTTCCAATTCTATAAAATCGGTTACGCATCAAGTATGGGTGTAGTTTTAATGGTAATTTTAAGTATTTGTACTCTAGTTTACTTTAAAATGTTATCAAAACGTGTACACTACCGTTAAGAGGAGAAAATATGGATATCGCAAAAAAAATACTCAAAGGAATTTTCAATGTAATTTTGGTAATTATATTTACATTACCATTTTACTGGATGTTTTTAACAGCGTTCAAAACACTTGGGCAAACGTTAAAAATTCCACCAGATTTTTATGTATTAGACCCACAATGGGTAAACTTCAAAACTGTTTTTGAAAAAGTAGATATTATTGGAATGACTAAAAATAGTATTATCGTAACAGGTGGAATTTTATTGTGCCAAGCAATTACAGTAATTCCAGCAGCTTATGCATTTGCAAGATACAAATTTGTAGGTTCAAACTTCTTATTTGGATTAACTCTTGGAACAATGATGATACCTGCACAATTAATATTTTTACCAGTATTCTTATTTTTAAGTGAATTTGGATTAATCAACACATATGCATCTTTAATATTACCATCAGCATCTAGTGCTTTTGCAATATTCATGTTGCGTCAAACATTTATGCAAATTCCAGAAGAATTAGTTGAGGCTGCTCGCCTTGATAAAACTTCAGAATTACAAATTATGTGGAAAATTATGCTTCCAATTGCAAGACCAACAGTAATGACACTTGGACTTCTTACATTCATCAGCACATGGAATGATTACTTCTGGCCATTCGTATTAACAACAAACGATGCAGTAAGAACATTACCAGTTGGAATTGCTGGATTAAAATCAGTAGATGGTGCAGCCCTACCATACCAACTTATGATGGCAGGAAACGTAATCCTTGTAATCCCAGTAATTATCGCATTTATGTTAGCACAAAAACAAATTATTAGTGCCTTCACTTATATGGGAGAAAAATAAATCATACTAAAATTTTGTTAGGCAAATGTGGGGTACGCCGTTTGCCTAATAAAGCTAAATTCAGAGGAGAGATAAAATGAAAAGTTTAGTAAAAAAATTAATGTCAACAATGTTAGTAACAGCTATGGGGGTAAGTCTAGTTGGTTGTGGAAGTAGCGACACGGGAAATAGCACTCCAACACCTTCTCAAAGTGCAGATGCAGGAACTCCAGCCACATCTTCAAATGATGTAGTAGAAATTGAGTTTTGGTATGCATGGACAGATAAAATTCAAGAAAATAACATTAACTTAGCAGAACAATTTAACGCTACAGTTGGTAAAGAAAAAGGTATCAAAGTAACTCCAGTTTACCAAGGAACTTACGATGATGTTCACCAAAAATTACAAGCATCTTTTATCGCAAAACAACCTCCAGCACTTAGTATTATGGAGATTGCATCAACAAAACTTTTTGCTGAGAATGGAATTATTCAATCAATTGAACCATTTATCGAAAGAGATAATCTTGATGTAGATGATTTTTATGATGGTTTAGTTGAAAACTGTATCGTAAATGGAGAATATTATGGACTTCCATATTTAAGAAGTACTCCAATTTTATACGTAAACTCAACTTTATTAGAAGAAGCAGGTCTTGATCCAGCAGGGCCTCAAACTTGGGACGAATTAGCAGAATTCTCAAGAACAATTAATTCAGAACTTGGAATTAACGGTTTAACAATGTACTCATATGACTGGGTATTTGAATCATTCTTCTTACAACATGGAACATCTGTTTTAAATGCTGATGAAACAGCTACAAACTTAAATAGTGAAGAAGGTAAAGAAATTTTCACATTCTTCCAAGATTTAGTTAATGATGGAGCAGTAAAAGTTTATGCAGGAGCTGATAGTTCAAAAGTTATGCCAGACGTTATGAACCAAAATACAGCAATGTGGTTCTCATCAACTGGAGATTTAACAAATAACTTAGCAGTAGCAGCAGAAAACGGATTTGAAATTAACACAGCATTTATTCCAGCAGCTCAAACTTACGGAGTACCTACAGGTGGAGGGAACATCGTAATGACTAAAGGATTATCACCAGCAGAAGAAGAAGCAGCTTGGGAATATATGAAATGGTTAACAGATACTGACCAAACTGTTTATGCATCAATCTACACAGGTTATGTAACAGTGCGTGAAAGTGCTATCGAAGACCCACAAATTCAAGCATTATTTGATTCAACTCCTCAAGCACAAGTTGCACTTAACCAATTAGAAGATTATGGGCATGGTAGACCAATGCACCCTCGTTATGCTGAAGTTCGTAAAGAATTCGTAAATGCAATGGACGCTATTTGGGTAAATGGTGGAGATGTAAATACAACTCTTGATGAAATCGCAGCAAAAGTTAATAGAATTTTAACTGAATAATTAACCATATCCCGTCGTAATGACGGGGTATTTTTTGCCCTATATTAAAAAGGAAGAAACTCGTACAAAAACTAAATCAGTTTAAAAAACACCTAATAAACATTTATTATACATTAGTGTAAAAATGCTTATTAGGTGCTTTATTTACAAAATACAACAGCCTACATTTCTGCTACAAGTTGTTCAATAAAAGCAAGCTTCGTATTTTTTCCCTTATAGCTAGTTTCAAACATATAAATTATAGTTCCAAGTGAAATTACCACCATAAAAATGATGAGCATTAACATATCAAATTTATCATCACTTTTATTTCCAAGAAAAATTCCAAAAAACGTTAATAATACCGAAGTAGTAATTTTATCAAAAGCTACAACTTTTGTATGTTCATTTTGCAAATATAACGTAAAATTTTTCTTATCATCTTCACAAACTAAATTTGCCTCAAGCAATCTCTGTAACATCTCCAAACCTTCATTACAAACAACAGGCTCTAAGCTAGAACTTCTATCCCCCCAATATTTGTAATCCAAACATTCCTCCAATAACTCATTATAAGAAACGTGCATAGCACCACCCCCTACTATATAATATAGAGCTTGTAATAAAAAACGTGACTATATTTTCCCAAAATTTGATAATTTTTTTAAAAAACTGCTTGAAAAAAGTGAATTAATCTGGTATTATACGTTTTGGAATTATTACACATATTTTTATTAGGGTACAATATTACATATTACAAGTATAAAAACTCAAATATTAAACACCCTAATAATATAAAAAGTTTCATAAGAATTGAGGTAAAGTATGAAATCATTATTAATCAAAAAAGAGGAATTTTTCCTAATAGCACTCGGAGCGCTTTTTGTATCCGTATCAATCAGCTGGTTTTTATCCCCTGCAAACTTAGTAGTTGGAGGTATTTCAGGCCTTGGAATTATTGTAGAAGAATTATCATCACAATATTTAGGCTTTACGATACCAATTTCCTTAACTACAATAGTTTGTAACTTACCATTATTTTTGCTCTCTAGTAGAAGAATTGGCTTTGATTTTCTCAAAAAATCGCTCCTATCCGTAGTTTTAGTATCATTCTTTATAGAGGTAACTTCATCTTTCCCAAGTATTTTCACCCTAGAAGAAGACCTGTTGGTAACAGCACTAATTGCAGGAGTTGGATTAGGAGCAGGAATTGGACTTGTGTTAAAAGCAGGTGCTACAACAGGTGGAACAGACATGATAGCAAGCCTTATACACCAAGTTCTCCCTCAACAACCAATGTCAAGACTAGTAATGTTTGTAGATGGAATAATTATTGTAATTGGATTTTTTATCTTTGGACCAAATAAAGCCGCATATGCAATGGTTTCGATTTATGTAACAGGTCGAGTAATTTCAAGTATGTTAGACGGGGTTCATTACGGAAAAGCTGCCTTTATAATTTCTAATAAAAGCGAAGAAATTGCCCAAGCAATTATGGATAAAATTCCAAGAGGAAGCACTGGTCTAAAATCTCGTGGAATGTACTCAAAGATGGAAGGTGAAATGCTATTTACAGTAGTTGCACCCACAGAAGTAACCAAACTTCGTGAATTAATATACAGCATTGACCCTAAAGCATTTGTAACTATAGCAGATGTCCGAGAAGTTTTAGGTCAAGGATTTACCGAAGTAAATACACCTTCAGTATAAAACTATATCCACGAATTAAAGATATTCTTAACTTCAAAAAAAATTTTTATTTAGTTGTATATAACATAAAATTTTTGGCAATCCTCTAATATCAACATAAATTAAATATTGTGAGGAGATTATTTTATGGCAAAAATTAAAAATGCAATTAGCAACTTTATTCTTAAAGTAAAAAGTAAGTTCAAAAAAGAACCTACTCAAACTATCGAAGATTAATGTAATAGAGTCAACCACAAAAGTTGGCTCTATTTTTAAATTACGATAAAATATATTCCACAACTTCTTTTGGAGTCATTAATTCAAAATCCGTAACACCTTTTAAATAAATTTTATTAATCTCATCTTTTAAAACAAAACTAGTATTTAAAATTTCCTTAACGCCAGGAATTATATCACTATTTAATTTTGCCAATACTAAAGTCATAACTAAAGCAGGGTTAGAAGCCTCATTTATATCATTTACCAACGTCTCAACTACTTGCGCCATATGTAAATAATTCGCAAAATAGTTTTCGATACCTTCAAAAATAACTTCCATCTCATCATTTCCAGCAACTTCAGATATAAAATTTTCACTAAAATTTTCACTTAAAATAGTTACTTCATTAGTCACAATACTAAAATCATACTTGAGTATAGTAGATAAATTTTCTAATGGCTCCAACAAAACGTTCAAACTTCTAATAACTGCAATCTCCATATTATGAACTAAACGCTTTTCTTCCTTTAAAATGGGGTCTTGCTCCTCAGTATAAAAAATATACCCATCTAAAAAATAATAATCCACCAAATAATAAGCTTTTTCGATAAGTTGGTCAGTTGAAGTTAACGTTAATCCATGCTGAACTAGAGCGTTAATTTGCTCATCATCAATGACAACATCAATCACAAAATCCTCTTCTGGCTCTAAATATTCCTCAATTTCTTCAGAGATTTCCTCTGCAATTTCCTCAATAATCTCTTCAATAATAGGTTCTTCAATAATAGGCTCTTCAACCAAAATATTCTCAAAAATAGTTTCCTCAATAATAGGCTCAGGGGGTTTTATCTCCACCTCCTCCTGAATAATAACGATATTTTCTTCCTCCAAAACTTGAGCAATCTCTTGTTCAACAGTTTCCATTTTTTGTGCAACTTGTGATTTTATAATTGCATCTACAATAGTTTGTTCTCTAGTTTTAGCCTCAATAACCATACTATTTACAGCACTAGTAGCCACGTTTAGAGAAATAACCATAACCCCTGCTAATACAAGAGTTTGAACCAATCTTTTATTCAAAAAAACTCCCCCTTTTAAACTTTTTTATTCAAAACAAAATCCTTATTCTCTACCTTCCAAAAACTTAGCAAAGTTATCAATGTCACCAAAAATACAAGTATAATATTCTGATAAATATATAGTTCCAAACTTTTGTTATACATAGCTCCAAAATAAGTTATTGCTAATGAAACGAGTACCCCTATTGGCAAAGTTATAAATAAAGTTTGTGCCTCATCATCTCTACAAAGTGAAATCAAAATACTCAAAATTCCAATCATAAAATAAACTAAAAATAGTGAAAAAATAGATAATCCTAACACCAAGCTAGGACTATATACAAAATTTTGTACATCTTGACCAGCCAAAACTTGCATTTTAATAAAATCACTACTCCAATTTTGACTATACGGAAAAGCTTGATATGTTATATAAAAATTTATTCCAACTGTCATTATAAAAAATAAAATTGTTAAAAAAAGCAATGTTAATATTTTTTGAAACAACCAATTTTTACGACTTCCACACTTTACAATCTCTATTCCTCCAAAGTTATCATCAAACATTACACCACAAGTTAAAAATAAATATAAAGGCAAATATATATAAGTCATATTGGTTGGGTCATTCATAATCAAATATAAATTTTCTAAAGCAGTATACGTAATAGCTGTCAAATCAGCAATCTGAATATATTTTGCAACACTTACAACTGCTACAAATGATACAACTACAATAAGTATTGCCCATCTTATAAAATTAAAATTTTGCGACAAATTATATTTCATATTTTTCAAACTTACACCTTCTTTCATTTTTGTAAGCAACAATTTTTATATACTGATAGTTTCTTTAATTAAATCATAAACTATAAATACTGCTCCTAGCATTATTAAAATTATAAATTGTGTTAAAATTGCATTTAAATCTGCATAAGAACTAAGCAACCAAGGGGAATACGCAAGGGGTGGGTAGTACTGAGTTAAGTCTAAATAAGGTAATGCATATGTCAACAATAAATATCCAACTTGTGGTGCTATTATCGGAATATATCGCTTATCATTTACAAAAGTTAAACCATATCCAAAAATTGCATAACTAGCTCCAAAACCAAAATCTAATAATATTACACCCAAAATACTTTCTAAATTTTCATATGGCGATATAAAAAAACAACTGACCATTAATATAATTAGTGGTATTACAAGGGTTAGACCTCCAACTATAGCTACAGAAATAAACCGAATAATAATATACTCAAATTTATTTATACGATTTAGTATTAATTTTTTATATCCACTATCTTTCTCAAGCATACTAATTGTGCTATATGGTAAACATACAATTAATGGGGCTATAAACGGCAATATTAAGGATTGAATAGTTTTAAATAGGTCATCTGATAAAAATAACTCTTCCGTTTGAAAATAATATATTGCAGAAATTATCATAATTAAAAATGTTACACCAATAGATATAAAAAATGTCGGCTCACTTAATCCTCGTCTTATATCATACACTACTTTTTTCATCTATCACCACTCCAGATTGCAAAGTAAAAATTTTATCACACAAAACTTCAATATCATCTTTGTTGTGGCTTGCTAATAAAATTGTTACTTGCTGATTTTTCAACTCTGTAAAAAACTCTCGCATCTTCAAAACACTAGCCTCATCTAACCCATTCATAGGTTCATCTAAAATCAAAAGTGAAGGGGTGTTCATAACAGCTTGAGCAATTCCTAATTTTTGACGCATACCTAAAGAATATGTTCTAACCTGCTTTTTACTATCAGGGTCTAAGCCTACGAGCTTCATATAATTTTTAATTTCATCAATAGAAATTTGAGTTTTAGATAATTCATTCAAAATTTGTAAATTTTTAACCCCCGTATAATGAGGTATAAAGCCAGGAGTCTCAATTAAAACTCCAATATTATCAGGAAACTTTTTACTTTTTCTCAAATCTACATCATTATAAAAAATTTTTCCTTCAGTTGGCAAAATTAACCCTGCAATTAACTTAAAAATTACAGTTTTTCCTGAGCCATTACGCCCCACAAATCCATAAGTTTTACCATGTTCTAGTTCAAAATTTACATCTTTTAAAACTATATCTTGCCCAAAAGTTTTGGTTACATTTTGGAATTTTATCATAATTTCTCCTTTCCAATATTTGGTTTTGTATAAGTTTTATAAAGTTAGTATATCCTTTTTGTGTAAAATTAAAATAAATTTGCTTGCAATATTGAGTTTTTTCCTTTATATTGTCTAATAGAGGTTACACCTTCAAAAAATATTTTTCAAAAATGTGTTTAAGAATTATTTTTTGGGAAATACTCTAGTCAACATCAAATTTTTTATGGTCTACATAGCCATTTTATATACTAGAAAGGAAATTTTTATGAGTGAAATTACGTATGATTACATTGTGCAGTATTTGAGAGCTTTGCACAACCCTCCAACAGATGTTTTATTAAAAATCGAAGTTGCAATTGCTACTGGAGAAAAAACTTGGCCAATTATTAAGCCTGAAGTTGCTGATTTTCTTAAGGTATTACTTGCCCAATCTAAGCCCAAGCAAATTTTAGAAATTGGTACAGCTGTTGGTTATTCATCTATATTAATGAGTCGTGAAATTCCCCAAGATGCTCATATTACTACTATTGAACGATTTCCCTACATGGCAACTAAAGCTAAAGAACATATAAAAGAGGCAAATGCTACAGAAAAAATTACTTTACTAGAAGGTGATGCGTTTGATATTTTAAAAACATTACAAACTTCTCAATATGATATGATTTTTATGGATTGTGCCAAAGGTCAGTACATTCATTTTTTACCTGAATGCCTGCGTTTATTAAAAAAAGATGGCTTATTAATTGCTGATAATGTACTTCATAAAGGAATGGTAGCTAAAGCTCGCTATAATATTGAACGTCGCCAACGTACAACCCACAAACGAATGAGAGAATTTTTGTGGACAATTACCCACGATGAAAATTTAAAATCAAGTGTCATTCCAATTGGTGATGGCATTTCATTAAGTTACAAATTAGGAGAATAATATGATCGAAATATTAGCACCAGCAGGAAGTTTAGAAACACTAAAAACAGCTGTTCTTTTTGGGGCTGACGCTGTTTATATGGGAGGGGGGAGCTATGGTCTTCGTGCAAAAGCCAAAAATTTCACCCCTCAAGAAATGAAAGAAGGCATTGAATTTGCTCATTCTCACGGAGTTAAAGCCTATATTACAATGAATATTTTTGCTCATAACTCAGATTTTGAACAACTAGAAAATTATTTACTATTCCTCAAAGAAATCAAAGCTGATGGAGTAATAGTTTCTGATGTTGGGATATTTAGTATGGTAAAAAAAATCTTGCCAGATATAGAAATTCACATTTCAACTCAAGCTAATAACACCAATTTTCATAGTGCAAATTTTTGGATTGAACAAGGTGCAAAACGCATTGTATTAGCACGTGAACTTTCTTTTGAAGAAATTACACAAATTTCAAATAATATTCCTAAAGAAATTATGATTGAAGCTTTTGTTCATGGAGCAATGTGTATGTCCTATTCTGGAAGATGCTTGCTTAGTAATTACCTAACTAATCGTGATGCTAACCGAGGAGAATGTTCGCAACCTTGCAGATGGCAATACAATGTAGTTGAGGAGAAGCGACCTAACGAATATATGCCCGTTTTTGAAGATGAGCGTGGAACTTATATTTATAATTCTCGTGATTTATGTATGATTGAATATATTCCAGAGCTTATAAAAAGTGGAATTACTAGCTTTAAAATTGAAGGAAGAATGAAAACTCCTCTTTATGTTGCAACTGTTGTAAAAGCATATCGCATGGCTGTTGATACTTATTTAAGAAATCCTGAAGAATATGAGGCAAAAAAATCTTACTTTTTAGAAGAAGCAGGTAAAGCAAGCCATAGAGAGTTTACAACTGGTTTCTACAATCATAAAACTACTCATAAGGACCAAACTTATACTCACAATTCTTATGTAAGAAACTATGAGTTTTCTGGTATGATAATTGATTATAATGCAGAAAATTCAACTATTACCGTAGAGCAACGTAGAAAATTTTCTGTAGGAGAAGAAGTTGAAATTTTACAGCCAAAAGGTGATTGTAAATCTTTTGTTGTTTCTCAAATGTGGAATGCCGATGGGGAATTAATCGACTCAGCCCCTCACCCACAGCAAATTGTTACTATAGAAGTTCCTTTTGAAGTTTCCTTACCTGCAATTTTACGCAAGTACGATACTAAAGGAATTAACTAAAAATAATCCCTAAAAACAACTGTTTAGTCAAGTTATTTTTAGGGATTTTATTACTCTAAATATTTATTTCCAAAGTATTTTATACCTACAGCTCCAAGAGGTGCAGTTAAAACTATACTAAGTACTGCAATTGCTAAAATTGTTTCTCCACCTGCAACACCTGATGCTAAAGGTATCCCCCCAATTGCAGCCTGAACAGTAGCTTTTGGTGCATAAGAAACCATACAAAAAATCTTTTCTTGAAATGTAAAATTAGTTGGCAACAAACTTAAATAAACGCCAAAACTTCTTGCTACCAAACCAATACTAATCATCACAATTCCAACAAGACCTGCTTGCATAGCTACCTCTAAATTAACTTCTGCTCCTACCAATACAAATAAAAATATTTCTGCTCCTGTCCAAATCGAACCCAAAGTTTCCTTAATAACTAAAGTTTCTTTTTGTAATTTAGTGGCCAAAATAAAGGCAATTGTCATAATGCTAAGAAGTGTAGCAATCTCTATGAATTCTTCCATATGACTTCCAAAACTATCAACAATTATTGAACTACCTAACAACAATAGCGTAGACTGAATAATTGGCAATTTAAACATTTTAAATATCCCCACAATTATAACCCCTATAATTATTCCTAACAATAATCCAAGACCAATACTTATAGGAATATTAAGAAGCTGTGCAAAAATATTTACCTCTCCACCGTACATCGAAAGAAAACTTCCAAACAAAGTAATTGCCACAATATCATCAATTGATGCTCCTGCCAAAATACAAAGTGGAATATTTTTAGCACTCCCCTTGCCTTTTTCCATAAGCCCAATCATGCTAGGGACAACGACTGCAGGCGATACAGCAGCTATTACAAAGCCTAAAATTCCACCTTGTATCCAACTAAAACCTAAAAATTGAGTACTCAATAACATGATAGTAATCGCTTCACAAACTCCAGGAACAAAACTCAACAAAAAGGCTGGTTTCCCAACTTCAAGTAATTGCTCCTTCTGAATACCCATACCTGCCCGTAATAAAATAACAATTAATGCCAGCCTACGAATATCAGCAGAAATTAACAACATATTTTCATTAATTAACCCCAAACTATACGGCCCAATAACAATCCCAACAATTAAATAGCCTAGCAACTTTGGAAGCTTCAATTTTTCACACAAAAATCCACTTATAATACCAAATAATAAAATTAACCCTAAACTTTCAGCCACAATTTCCCCCTCAAGTAATTAACTTTGATTTTAAATATCACTTCTATACTATTTAACTACAAGCTAATCTTATACATTAATCATTAATTCCTCATCTTGATAATCTACTATAAATGTAGAAAATGGTTCAATGTCTTCTTTAATCATCTTTTTTGCAATAAGCGTTTCTATTTGACGTTGCACAAATCGCTTTAGAGGTCTTGCCCCAAAAGTTGGTTCAAATCCTTCTTCCACAATATATTTTTTAGCACTTTCAGTAATTTTAATAGAAAGTTGTTTTTCAGAAAGTCGCTTTTGCAAATCTATAATCAATAAATCAACTATCGCTCCAATTTGACCTATAGTTAAAGGTTTGTAAATTATTGTTTCATCAAGGCGATTTAAAAATTCTGGTCTAAAGTGCATCTTTAACCTATCCATAATACTTTCTTCCACACCAAAACTCAAATCTCCATCTTCATCAATCCCCTGTAAAATCAAGTCTGAACCTATATTTGAAGTAAGAATTATTATAGTATTTTTGAAGTCAACTGTTCTTCCTTTAGAGTCCGTAATATGCCCATCATCAAGCACCTGTAACAAAATATTAAACACATCAGCGTGAGCCTTTTCCACTTCATCAAGCAACAAAACAGCATAAGGTTTCCTACGAACTGCCTCTGTTAACTGACCTCCCTCATCATAACCAACATACCCTGGAGGTGCTCCTATCAATTTAGCTACAGCATGTTTTTCCATATACTCACTCATATCAAGACGTATCATATTACTTTCATCATCAAAAAGTGCTGTCGCTAAAGCCTTTGCTAACTCAGTTTTTCCTACACCAGTTGGCCCCAAAAACAAAAAAGAACCTATGGGTCTACGAGGATCTTTAATTCCAGCTCTTGCACGGATAATCGCATCACTAACTTTTGAAACAGCTTCATCTTGTCCAATAACCCTTTCATGTAATGTATTTTCAAGCTCCAACAGCTTATGTCGTTCACCTTCCATAAGTTTGCTAAGAGGAATGTGCGTCCACCTCGAAATAATTTTTGCAATCTCTTCTTCATTAACTTTATCACGCAAGAGGCTATTATTATCTTTTTCCAAAACCCTTTGTTGAGCTTCTTCCAACTGTTTTTGTAGATTAGGAATTATACTATAGCGAAGCTCTGCTACTTTATCAAGATTATACGCTCGTTCAGCTTTGATAACATCTGAATTGGCTTCGTCTAGCATAAGCTTCAAATCCTTAACTTCACTAATCAAACCTTTTTCACGCTCCCAACGAATATACATTGTGTGAAAAATTTCTTTTGAGTCGGCAAGTTGCTTTTGAGTTTGCTTCAAACTTTCCCTAGAAATTGCATCTTCCTCTTTTTTCAGAGCAGTTTCAGCTATTTCAAGTTGCATAATTTTACGAGAAATTTCATCTAATTCTATTGGCATAGAGTCGATTTCAGTTCTTATCATAGCACAAGCTTCATCAATCAAATCTATAGCTTTATCAGGCAAAAACCTATCAGAAATATACCTATTTGAAAGCGTTGAAGCCGCAATGATAGCATTATCTTGAATTTGCACTCCATGATAAATTTCATATCTTTCTTTCAAGCCACGCAAAATAGCAATCGTATCTTCAACTGTTGGTTCATTTACCATAACTGGTTGAAAACGACGCTCCAAAGCAGGGTCTTTTTCTTTATATTTTCTATATTCATTTAGCGTAGTTGCTCCTATACAATGCAACTCACCCCTTGCAAGTAAAGGCTTTAAGAGATTTCCAGCGTCCATTGCTCCATCAGCTTTTCCAGCCCCAACAATATTATGCAACTCATCAATAAATAAGATTATTCGCCCATCACTTTGCGCCACCTCATCAAGAACGGACTTCAAACGTTCCTCAAACTCACCTCTATAAGAAGCCCCAGCAATTAACGCACCCATATCTAAAGAAAAAATTGTTTTATCTTTTAAACTATCAGGCACATCTCCAGATATTATTCTTTGTGCCAAACCTTCAGCAATTGCAGTCTTTCCAACCCCTGGCTCTCCCATTAATACAGGATTATTTTTGGTTTTACGAGATAAAATTCTTATAACATTTCTAATCTCACTATCCCTTCCAATTACAGGGTCTAATTTACCTGCACTCGCTCTATTTACTAGGTCATAGCCGTATTTTTCCAACACATCATATTTATTTTCTGGCGTATCAGAAGTAACATTTACATTCCCTCTAATTTGCTTCAAAATTTCCTTGAATGCACGTTTAGTAATTCCAGATGTTCTAAAAATTGTTGCCAGTTCATAATTTCCGTATTCAATTAATGACAACATCAAATGTTCCACAGAAACATAATCATCACTCATACTTTTTGCAAGCTTCTCACTTCTAATAAAAACTTTATCCAAATCTTGTGAAACGTATATTTTACCAACTTCACGCCCCGAACCTATAACAGAGGGCTTTTTATTTAATACAGTTTCTACTTGAGCTAATAAATTACTTATACCAATATCCATTTTTTCTAAAATAGAAGGGATTAGGCCTCCATCTTGTTCCAATAAAGCAACCAACAAATGTGCTTGGTCAACTTGCATATGATTTTTTTCAGTAGCTAAAGACTGTGCATCTTTCACAGCTTCTACCGATTTTTTAGTAAATTTTTCAGTATTCATAAAAAGTCCTCCTATATTTTTAAATATTATTGCCTAATTTTTTACAGTTTATGCTACACCTCAACAACTTCTGTATTATCTATCGCTTCTTGTAACAATTGCTCAATAACATCATCTAATTTTGATTGAGATTCTATAATTCTATCCAATTTTGGCTTAGTTTCAGGGTGTTTTGGAACAAAGATTGTACAGCAATCTTCATATGGAAGTATTGAAGTTTCGAACGTATCAATTTTCTTTGCAATTTGAATAATTTCTTCCTTATCCATACCAATCAAAGGTCTGAAAACTGGGCGTTTTGCTGCATCATCAGTAGCCACTAATCCATGAATTGTTTGGCTTGCAACTTGTCCAATGCTTTCCCCTGTAATCAAAGCCATACTATTATTTTTATCTGCAATTGCTTCTGTAACGTCCATCATCAAACGGCGCATAATTATTGTTAGTTGTTGATGAGGACATTTCTCATGAATTGCCATTTGAATATCTGTAAACGGAACAATATGAACACGCATACTCCCCGTATAAACAGCTACTTTTTTAGCAAGTTCAATAACTTTATCTTTGGCTCTTTCACTTGTATATGGTGGACTGTGGAAATAAACAGCATCAACTTCTACACCTCTTTTTGCAATAAGCCACCCAGCTACTGGACTATCAATCCCCCCCGAAAGTAGGAGTGTAGCCTTACCATTTGTTCCATATGGCATACCCCCACTTCCTTTATAAGTTTTTGAATAAACATACGTTCCATTTCTAATTTCAACCATCAAAGTTACATCTGGATTATGAACATCAACCTTTAATTTATCACCAAATTCATCAAGCAAATACCCTCCAATTGTTGAGCTAACTTCCATTGATTTTAATGGAAAACGCTTATCTGCACGCTTAGTTTCTATTTTAAAAGTAAGTTGCCCATTAGCGTCTTCGCATAAATTTTTCATATGAGAATACGCAAGCCTCTCAACTGCCTCAAGCGTAACTTCTTCCTCTTTCGTTCCATAAGCTACACCAATTATTCCAAAAATTCTTGTTAACATTTCAATAACTGCATCTTTATCCACAAATTCATCATTTGGTTCAACTATCAAACGCCCTTGCTCCTTGTGAACATTAAAATTTCCTAACACCTTCAAATTTTTTTTAACAGTTTTTACCAATCTATTTTCAAATATAGGGCGATTTTTCCCCTTAATTGCTAACTCTCCATACTTTATCAAAAATACGTTTTTCATATATTTTATCCTCCTGTAATTTTGAACTTATATCCGTCCTTATATTTTTTTGCCTCTTCTAAGTGATAATCCCAAATTATTATCCTAAAAATCTAGTTTTTTATTCTTCAACTCAAACTTATAATAATATAAATTTAGGCAAAAAAATTTATCTCTCCTAGAGTATTAACAATAAAAATTTATTTTAAACGTCTTAACATAACAATTTGTTTTTTTAACACTTCAATCGCTTCATCTAATTCAGCTATTGTATTTTGTTTGCCAAATGAAAACCTAATTGCGTTATCTGTATCTTCATTTTCATAGCCCAAAGCCCCCAAAATATACTGTTTATCAGCTTTATGCGAAGAACAGGCCGACCCTGAAGAAACATAAATTCCATAAGCTTCTAATGCATGAAGAAGAACTTCTGCTTTTACTCCCGAAAATGCAATATTCACTATATGAGGTGCTGAACTTTCTAGGGCTGGGCCATTCAAACGAGTTCCTTCTATTTCTGTCAAAACTTTATTCGCAAAATATGTTTTTAGTTCATTATAATGTTCGATATCTTGCGATAAATTTGCAAATACAGCCTTAGCTGCCTCATGCATGGCTGCAATTCCTGCTACATTTTCAGTCCCAGAACGAATTGCGTTTTGCTGACCTCCTCCATGAACTAAACTATGAAGCTTTACTGTTTTATTTTTATATAATACACCTACTCCTTTTGGTGCATAAAACTTATGTCCACTTATAGATAGTAAATCTATTTTTAATTGTCGTACAGAAAATGGAATTTTTCCAAACGATTGGATAGCATCAACATGAAAAACTGTTTTAGGATTTTTCTGTTTAATAATATTTCCAATTTTATAAATATCATTAATAGTTCCAATTTCATTATTAACAAACATTATACTTACTAAAATTGTTTGTTCATCAATTAAATTTTCCAATTCAGAAATATCTATATAACCTTCCTTATTTACAGGCAAATAATGTACCTCATAGCCTTGTTGTTCCAAAAATTTGAAGGCCATCTTTACTGATGCGTGTTCAATTGTTGTTGTAATTATTTTTTTGCCAGTTCTCGCATACGCACTCGCAACCCCCAAAATCGCTAGGTTATTGCTCTCTGTCCCCCCAGAAGTATAAATAATTTCTTCTTTGGTACAGCCAAGTTGTTTTGCAAAAAATTCGCTACTTTCTTTAATAATTCTCTCTGCCTCAAGCCCTTTTTTGTGTAATGATGAAGGATTTCCGTATGTGTTTTGTAAAACATTCACCATTTTATCGATTACTTGTGGCAAAGGTATTGTTGTTGCTGCATTATCTAAATAAATTTCTGCCATAAAATCACTCCTTCTAAACTTAGATTTTATCCCATAAAAATGAGTTTTGTCAAATCCTACTTTAAATTTTATGCAAAAAAAAATGAGGGGTATACCCTCATTATCTACTTTTTACATTATCAATTGCTTGTAATACTCTATCTTTATCAAAAGGCTTAACAATGAAGTCTTTTGCTCCTTTTTTGATTGCCTCAACAACCATTGCTTGCTGTCCCATAGCAGAACACATAATTACTTTTGAATCTGGGCTAGCGTCTAAAATTCCACCAATAGCCTGTATTCCGTCCATCTCTGGCATTGTAATATCAAGCGTTACAATATCTGGTTTATGAGCTTTTGCCATTTCGATAGCCTCAAGCCCATTTCCTGCTTCTGCTACTACATCATATCCTGCATCAGTTAACATTTTTTTAATTACAGTACGCATAAATACAGCGTCATCTACAACTAAGAACGTGAGATCACTCATATTTCATCTCTCCCATTTCATACATAATATTTGCTAGTACAACTATACTAGCAGTTTCACTTTTTAAAATACGTGGCCCTAATGTTAAACATTGTACGCCATTTTGTAACGAATATGCAACTTCTTCTTGAGTAAACCCACCTTCTGGCCCAATAAATACGCTAACGGAGTTGCACTCTTTATTTTGTAGAGCTTCCTTAATACCTTGCTTTGTTTCTTTTTCGTAAGGTATTAATTGATGTGATGAATTTTGTGTTGCATAACACACTGCTTCTTTTAAATTCATGGGTGTTTCTACAATTGGAATAACTCCTCGACCACTTTGTTTAGCTGCAGTTTCAGAAATTTTATTCCATCTTTCAATTTTAGCTTTAAGTTTTTTGCCTTCCTCAAGCTTTACAACACACCGACTAACATTTAGTGGAATAATCTGGGTTACACCAAGCTCAACGGCTTTTTGAATTACCCAATCCATTTTTTCACCCTTGATTAAAGATTGAAATAAAATCACTTTTGTTGTTGGTTCTGTACAACTTGCAATTTGACAATTTATTAAAGCTGTCAAAAAATTTTTTTCTATACAGTTTATTATACACTGATAATCGTTACCTTGTCTATCATTAATTAATATTTCATCTCCATTTTTTAAACGTAGCACATTTACGGCATGATTATAATTTTCACCTATAATCATGATTGATTTGTCATCAATATTTTTACTTTCTACAAAAAATTTAGGCATATACAATTCCTCTTGTTACGACTAGTGCAAACCATTCTTTTTGCTGAACTTTTTGCTTAATCACCCAACCATTTTTTTCCATAGCTTCTAAAACATCATCAATTCGTAAATCTATAATTCCAGATGCAATCCAAATTCCATCTTTTGCTACTACGTCTTGAACTTGTGAACTCAAGTTTATAATTACATCTGCAATAATATTAGATACAACTATATCACTTTTTTGAGTTACAACTTCTAGTAAATCTCCTGTCACAGCTTTCATCTGATGTTCTACAGAATTTAGAGTAATATTTTCGTTAGCCACCTTAACTGCCATCTCATCAATATCTACACCAATAATTTGTTTTGCACCCAGCTTTGCACAGACAATGCCCAAAATTCCACTACCAGTTCCTATATCTAAAACTGTATGATTTTCCTTCACATAATTTTCTAGTAATTCCACACACATTGATGTGGTTTCATGAGTCCCAGTCCCAAATGCCATACCAGGGTCCATCTCAATTATTAATTTACTATCATCTTCATTATATGCTTCCCATGTTGGTTTAATAACAATGTTAGACCCAATCGTAATAGGCTTGTAATATTTCTTCCATTCATTTGCCCATTGCTCCTCCAAAATATCTACCACTGTTATCTTTCCTGTACCAGTTTCCAAAAATT